>JANMAD010000117.1:0-3983 GCA_031359515.1 Acidobacteriota bacterium
GACTCTGTCGAGAGGCTAACGACTCAGTGCGATGATACAGGAGCGCGTTGTGCGCCGCAAGAAACACGGGCGCTTTGACGTGTGCCCGCACGCTTGCGTTATACTCGCCCACGCCGATGCGCGACAAGATCACCTTGGCACACACGAACAGCGACTCGGAAGCGAAAGCACCCGCTGCATACGATCCGCCCGGCCGCCTATTGGCGCTCGATCTGGGCACGCGGCGCGTCGGTGTAGCCGTCTCGGACGAGTTGCGTCTGACCGTGCGCCCGCTCCCCGCACTGGCAAGGAGCAGTTGGAAAAAACTGCTCCGCGAAATCATCAAATTGCGCGCACAGTTTGACGCACAAGGAGTGGTCGTGGGTTTGCCGCTTCGTTTGGACGGAACTGAGGGCGATGCGGCGGCGGCGGCGCGCCGGGTCGCACGCAACCTTGAGTTGTCGCTTGGCGTACACATTTTTTTGCAGGACGAGCGGCTCACGTCCCACGAAGCGGAGGCAAGTTTACGCGCTGCGCAATTTACTGAAAATGAATTAAAAGAGCAGTTGGACAGCGCCGCCGCCGCACTCATTCTCCGCGATTATCTTGTGCGGGATGGAGTTTGAAAAACCTGCGCACATGCTTCTGCAAGGATGCGCGCGGGCATTGTTAACAACTAATTCGCTTATTTCTGCCCTCGTTGATGAGATTGTTAAAAATTCTGCTGTTGCTCGTATTCCTCCTAGCTCTCGTGGGCGGAGTTTTTGCCCTCTGGTTGCGCAGTGAATTACATACGCCCACGAGTCACAGCCACGCGAACGAGTATGTGGAAATTCCCCGTGGCTCATCAACCGACGAGATTATTGCGACCCTGCATCAGGCCGGCGTTATCAGACGAGACTGGCCCTTGCGTTGGTATATCAGGTTGACCAATGCTGCGCCGCGCCTCAAGGCTGGTGAATATCGCTTCCCCTCTCCCATCTCGCCGCTCGTCGTGCTGCGCAAGCTCGAAGAAGGCGAGCAACGACTTGGTCGCTTCACCGTCATCGAAGGCTGGACACGTTGGGACATCGCTAACGCCATGGCTCGTCTGCCCGAGCTAAAACTCGCCGATGCTTCTGAAGCACTTGCGCTCATGGACGACACCAGTGCCATCAGCGATCTCGATCCGCAGGCGCGTAATCTTGAAGGTTATCTTTATCCGGACACGTACAGCTTTCCGCCCAACATCACCCCGCGCGAGATGATCGCGCTGATGGCCAAGCGGTTTCGCCAGGTCTGGGAGGGCGAGTTGGCCGCCGCGGCTCGCGCGCAAGGCAAGAGCGTACATGAAATCGTGACGGTCGCCTCACTCATCGAGACCGAAGCCAAGCTCAAGGATGAACGGCCGTTGATGGCGTCAGTTATTTATAATCGTCTCCGGCGCAATATCCCGCTCGGTATTGACTCGACGATCATCTATGCCTCGAAACTGGCCGGCACGTGGCGCTACGATGGCAAGGTCTATCAGAGCGATCTTGATCGCAACTCCCCCTATAACACGCGCAAGCATACAGGTCTCCCGCCGGGCCCGATTGCTTCGCCCCACGTACGCTCACTCTCAGCCGCAGTCACACCGGCCCAAACTGACTATCTCTATTACGTCCGCGAGCCTGCGCGCGACGACGGCGCGCACAACTTCTACACTAACGATGCTGACTTTGGCCGCGGCGTACAGGCGTTACGCGACTGGGAGCGGCAACGCGCTGCGCAAGGTAATACAGGTGCAACTCAGCACTGATCTGTGAGTTTCCAAATTCTCTATTTCTCCCGTCCTCTTGAATTCGCCGATACGTTGCTCTATGCTTCACCTATCTCCTATTTGAACGTTGCGAACTTTCGCTGAGACGCTTTCCAAACAGGGCGGGGTGTAAACGATGAAACTGCTGCTATCTTTCTTGCTCATCTTTGGCGTGGCCGCGATCACTGTGCAAGCACAGGACAATCAGGGCAAGGGCGTTGACAATCAGACGGGCCGCATACGCGACAACGGCAACGACCGCGCGCCGGGCAGTAACGGGCGCAACCAAAGCGTGGGCACCGGGCGCGGCATAGACTTCGGCGGCGGGCAGACACCGCTCACGCCGCAGCTACCCAACCCCTACCGTTTTACGGCCCGTCGTGATGTGGTGCTGAACGCCGTGCGTGAATTGCTGGGCGAGCGCAAGCTTATCCTCGATACCAGCGTGTCGAAGCCTGAGGAAGGCATTCTGATCACACAACCCTACAGATTCGTCAAAGGCACCGTCATCGCATTGACTGAATTGAACCGTTATGCCAACCCGCCGACCGACGCGACGCGCGCATGGTCACAGGGACGCTACACGCTCATTGTCGAGATCCAACCGATTGACGGCATCAACACTAATGTTTCCATCAATGCGCGCATTGAAGGACGCAGCGACGGCGCTGTTGGGGCTGAGTGGCTCAGCCTGCCTAGTATCGGGACGGCTGAGCAAGAGTTCTTGGGCGCGCTCGTCGAAAAGCTCACAGGTGCGCCCGTGTTGGGCATTAAGCCGCAATCGCCGCCCGATTAAGTGTGCAATAAGAAGTCCATTATTCCTCTTGTTTAGCTACGCACGTCTAAGAAAATCGTTGAAATAGTTTTAAGAGTAATTCAATGGCTATGTCTGATGAGACTTCGCGTGAGATTCACTTTGCCGGCGCTGATGACAAGCCTGCGCCATGGACGAAAGCTGGGGCGGTTATTTGCGCCCTGCTTGTGACCAGCACACTGCTTGGCGGATTTTTCCTCCTGCACAGACGACATCAACAACAAGCTGCGGCGGCTCAACTGGCAGCATCCGTAATGAAGAAGAACGCTGTTGTCGAAGCACAGATATATGAGGATGAAGCCCAACTCAAAGGCGGGAACGCGCTGATTAGCGGATTGGTGCGCAATATCTCGAACGCCAGAATTGATGATTTGAGCGTGGAAATTCAACTGATCCCACGCGCGGGCGAAAACTTTAAGCTTGCGCAGATAAAGCTGCAACCGGCCACCTTGAATCCCGGCGAAGAGGGCCGGTATTCGCTGTCTGTGCCGTCGCATCAATGGAGCGCGACACGACTCGTGCGCCTACTCAGCGCCGCTCGTACTACTGAGATCGCATTCAGATCGCAAGTCGGCGAGCGGCGGCCACTTGAATCGCCGCCCCAAGGCGTGAAGGTCATCGTCGTGCCAAGGACGAGAGATAAAGGAGACGGGTTTCTTAACACCCCCGATAATCCGATCCCGATCAAATAAACACTACTAGCTCAGGAAATACTTTACGAGTCGGCACGGCGACAGTCATTGAGGGAAACACTGAAGTGGCATAAGTTTATTGTTTATATGACACCACCTAACTCACCGACACTTTTATTCATGTAAGGCGGACAACTTCTCTGCGCCTGCTATCGTCACAACGCTTGCATGTGGAGTCGCCATCTCGGACTTGAATATCTTGGCCGCGAGTTTTGCAACATTATCTTCTACTCTTTGCAGGTAAGACCTTGATGCTTCGTTATATCTTTCTACTTCTGTTATTCTGCGGTCTCTTCTCTATCGGGGCTTTGGCCCAAAGCTCACAGCACATCACGACCGCTGATCAGTCAGGCACTGACCGGGACAGTATGCGTGAGCCTGTGCAAGAACCGCAGCAGGAGATGTTGAAGGAGATTGAGATCAAGCGGGCCGAGGGGACGCACAAACAGAACATCGAGCGGGCCAAGGAGAGCGCGCAACTGTCCGCTGAGTTACGCGATACTTACGAGCAACATAAAGCGCTCGACCCGGCCGGACTCAAAAAGCTTGGCCGCATGGAGAAACTGACTCGCCAACTACGGGGCGCGGCCGGTGGGGGTGACGGTGAAGCGCAGTTAAAAGACCCGCCCGCAGACCTAGTCGCCACGCTTGCGCGTATGGCCGAACTCGCGGATGAGCTACGCAAGTGTGTGGAGAAGACACCACGCCAGGTTGTTTC
>JANMAD010000121.1:0-2074 GCA_031359515.1 Acidobacteriota bacterium
TGACGGCGTGGTGCAAAACTTCTTGAGCATCAATCGGCGCGGAGCATCGGCGATCCCGCTCAGCCTCGCGCCCGGCGCGACCGGCGCGAACGACACCGGCGACTTCCGCCTCTCGACCAAAATCAAACTGCGCAACGAGACCCGGCGCGGGCCTTCGCTCGGGTTCAAGTTTGGCGTCGAATTGCCGAACTCCAGCCAAGGGCAAGGCATCGGGATCAATCAGACTAACGCCTACGGTTTGATCCTCGTCGGCAAAAAGTTTGGTCAAGCAGACCGCGTGAATCTCTTCGGTAACATCGGGCTGGGCATCTTCGCTGCGCCCATAAATGCATTCTCACAAAACGATATGTTGCTCTACGGCGTCGGCACGCTCGTGCGGCTGAACGACCGCGTCAATCTCGCGGGCGAAGTCAACGGCCGCGCCAACACGCGCACAGGCGGCGCGCCGCTCGGCACAGAGCCGCTCTCGCAAGCGCGCTTGGGGCTGCAAGTCAAAGCCGCCAATCTGCGCTTCGATTTCGCGGGCGCGGCCGGGCTGACTAAATTCAGCCCGCGCTCCGGCGTCATCTTCGGCGTCACCTACGACTCACCCACAATCTTCGCGCCGGTCAAATAGTCAAAAAGCAGTAACGAGTGACGAGTGACGAGTGACGAGCTACAATGCTTCGGGCACTTATCATTCGTTATTCATCATTCGTTACTTGTCACTTGTCACTGTCTTTATGTTCCACTGGCTGCATCACATTGCGCGTTACCTAGAGCAATTCATCGTGAGCGTGCCGCTCTACGTGGCTGCGCCCGCGATGATACTGATCGGGGCGCTCGATTCGTCGCTGTTGTCGCTGCCGGAAATAAACGACTATCTCGTCGTCTGGCGTTGCTATAAAGACCCCACCTCGGTCTTCTTCTTTCCGCTCTTCGCGGCGTTCGGCTCGGTGCTGGGCAGTCTATTGCTCTATGTGATTGTCCGGCGCGGTGGGCAAGCGGTCATGCGTCGTAAGTTTCGCGCCGAGCATATCGAGCGCGTCGAGCAGGCGTATGCGCGCTTCGGTTTCCTGACGCTCGCGGTGCCCGCGCTCTTGCCGCCGCCGATGCCGTTCAAGATATTCGTGGCCACGGCGGGCGCGCTCGAATATCCGCGCTGGCGCTTCGTCATCACGATCATGATCGCGCGCAGTCTGCGTTATTACATCGAAGGTGTGCTCGCGGTTTATTACGGTCGCCACGTGCTAGACTTTCTGCGCGATTACGGGCTGATGATCTTGGGCGGTGCGGCCGCGCTCTGCTTGGTTGGGCTGGCGATCTATTTCGTCGCGACTCGCGGCCGCAGGCGCACACCGCAAGTAGCGACGAGTGGTGCGGACTTAAAACCTGCGGGCGAGGTTGATGCTTCGACTACGCCGACCGTATGAGAGTCCGCCCGCTGCAAAGCATCTGATATCGAATTGCAATCAAAAGTGAGGAAAAATCATCCACGCACCCACACGAACCAGCACGAAGCAAGACCACGAAATTCGTGAGTTTTATTCGTGTCGTTTCGTGTGGGTTCGTGGCTAGTCCGACCTCTTTTCTCATTGCAACTTGGTATGACCTTCAGCGATTCAACAAACGTTCGATTGAAAGGACTCTCTTTCGTTGCACTTCCTGCATAAAATCGGCGGCGCGTTACAGCACCTGTCGCAGTATCTTGTCACGTTCGGGGCTGGGGGCTTGTTCGCCATCGCGTTGCTTGACTCCGTGTTCGTGCCGTTGCCGGGCGGTGTGGATGCCGTCATGTTGGGACTCTCGGCGGCGAACCCCGCGTGGTTTCCGTTCTACGCGGCCGGCGCGACGCTCGGCTCGGTCATCGGCTGTCTCATCCTCTATTACATCTCCCGGCGCGCCGGGAGTCGCGCCCTCGCGCGCTTCTCGGAGAAGCAGCAGGCGCGCGTGCGTACACTCATTGAACGCTACGACGTGCTGGCCGTACTGGTCGCGTCGCTCATGCCGCCGCCGTTTCCGCTCAAGTTGTTCATCGCCTCGGCCGGTGTGTTTCGCTTCAGCGTGTTGCGCTTCACCATTGCCATCGCGGTCG
>JANMAD010000143.1:0-3306 GCA_031359515.1 Acidobacteriota bacterium
GCGACGGAGTGGAAGTTGCCTGTAGCGATGGTCGCGGTCGAAGTTGCCGCGGCCGCGGCGGTCGGGAATTGTTCATTGACTTGTTGGTTGACGAAGAGACGCTCGGGGCGAAAGGCGTACCATGCTCCGGCGACGACGACGAGCGCGACGACGATGACGATGAGTTTGCGTGACATTGCTGTTTTCTCCTTATAGCAAAAGTGATGCCGTTTGGGGCTGCGCGTTGGCAGTGATTGTTCGTTCGGGCACACGCCCGCCCGGAAGACGGATGTCTCCTTAGCTCCGGCCGCGTGTTAGTTAAGCGAGGGGTAAGACTTTATCTGCGTGACGACGTTTCAGTTGTAGAAGAACTGGGCTATCCGGTTGACCTTGCAGTCTGTTCCGCTTGCGCCATCCACACCATTAGTCGAGCGTGCGCGCGAATCCTTACAGGAAAATTTTGCGGGATGGGATGAGAAATCTTAGGAGTGATAAAAGGTAATGCTGTTGGCTTGTGCCGCGTAGCGGCGCGGTGACTTTAGCCGTGCGTTTTAACGCACGGGAGAGGCGCATTACCCACCCACGTCGCGTTAGCGACGAGTGAGTTCAGTCGTCGCTAACGCCACGCCACGTCATGTGCCAACCCGGCCCCGGCGTTGAAACGCCGGGCTAAACTCACTACGCCGCTACGCGGCGGATGCGTCGCACAGCCTTACATCTTTAGCGTCGCCGAAATTTGTTTGGCTAGGAAACCATCATGCCTGCGGCGCGACAGCGTGACGTGCAGCGCGGCCGACAGCGACGAAGACCAACAGCGCGCTGATGAGATCAAACGCGATGATGAGCATGGCGGCGCGCGGCCCCTGTCGCTCGAAGAGTTGACCCGCGAGCCACGGCAACAACATGCCGCCCGCGCTTGCGCCGACGATGAGCCAACTCGTGACGCGCCCCGTGACCGGCAGATGTCGGCCGGCGAACGCGAGCGTGGTGGGGAAGACGGACGCGAGCGAGAGGCCGAAGCCGAGTGTGCCCGCCCAGAGCGTGATGGGCGTGGCGGCCAAGATGACGATGCTGATACTAATGACTCCGCAGAGCAGATCGGCGAGCAACAGAGTGCGCGGGCGGAAGCGCGCGGCGAGTGGGATGGCGAGCAGTCGCCCCGCCGTGAGCGCGCCCCAGAAGCCGGCGGTCAACAGGGCTGCGCCGTCCTCACTGCTTAGTCGCAGCTTGACCGCATAAGTGTAAATCCATCCGCCGAAGCCGACTTCCGCGCCAAGATAGAGGAACAGAAAGAGCGCAATGAAAATCACGAGGCGCAGCGGCACGTGCGCCGCACGCTCGCGCTCATCTGCTTGCGTTACTACCGGCACGGCCGGACTCGGCAGGCGCAGCAGCCAGATGGCGGCTGGCAACACGAGGAGCGCCAGCATCCAGTAAGCCGGCCCCGTGCCCTGTCTAAGCGTGAGCGTGCGCGCTACGACGACGGGCGCAAGCACCGCGCCGACGCCGTAACATAAGTGCAGCGCGTTCATCGCCGGGCCGACCGCCGCGCCGTGCATCCACGTGAGCAGCGTGTTGCCGCCCACATCGAGCAGTCCCTCGGCGCAGCCCAACAGCAGCACGACCGTAGCCAGCAACCACAGACTTTGCATGACCGGCGTGAGCGCCATCAGCAACGCCATCGCGCCGAGCGCCGCCGCCATCAATGGATGACCGGCCCGCCGATCATACAAACGCCCGCCGCACGACGCGCCGAGCATAAAGCCCAGCGAGCGCGCCGCGAACAGAAAGCTGACCGCGCTGAGGCCCACATGCACCTGCGCGGCCAGCCCCGGCAACGTCGGCCCCATCGAGGCGGTTGTCAGTCCCATCGCCACGAACGCGATGCAGTAGCCGGCGGTCAACGCGAACCGGTTCGTGCGCCCGCGCGATGCGACACCGACTGCGCTGGTCGTGGCGGTCGAACTTATCAAGCGCCTCGCTCGTTGCGGCGGTTGTTCGTGATGCAGAAGCGGTTTAGTCCTCCCGCGCGAGCATAACGCGCGACGCAGCTTAACGCGAGCGAAGCGTCGTCTCCACTTGCGCGAGTTGCGCCTGCATCGTCTGCACCAACTCTTTCAGTGCGTCGATCTCGCGGTAGGTGCGAACGCTGACCTCATAGTCCAATTCGGCGCGTTTGTCGGCGTGCGCGTTCTGCCGGTGCTGGCTGATGAGCAGGAAGCCGGTGATGAAGATCGATTCGACCGACAGGATCAGACCGAGCAGGTTGTACGGGTAATCGTCGAACTTGCCGACGATGGCGAAGAGACCTGTGTTGAGCGCGAGCCAGAGCATGAACCAGAGCGAATGCACGACGAGGAAATGCGGCCGGCTGATGAAGTCGGTGGCGCGATCCGCGAGCCGTTCATACCAGCGCGTGTCGGCGGCCAACTCCTCGCGCACATAGCCGAACGGCCCCAATGCCTTACCGCACGCCTCGTTCACGCAAAAGACCGCCGCGCGGCTGTTCGCTCCGCCGCATGCGGGACAACTCACCGACGCAGACGCGCCCGGCAGCGACGACCCGCGCAGTGCGTCGGCGTTGCGTTCCATTTCCAGCGGTTGTGCGCTCATCTTTCGGTTACGCCTCCATGACAAACTCCCGCCTCATTGGTCGGGCATGGTCGCTCTCAACTTACAAGCTTCGGGGGCAGTTTCCCCGGCGCGTAAGCTGCGCTCGATACGCGCGCGGGCCGTGGGCGAGAGGGTGGTGGTGACGTTTGTCTCTGTCGTGACGCGAGCGTGCTCGGGTTGGCGGACGAGTCGGCGCAGCAGCAGCAGTTGCGTCTGAAAACGCCGGCAGGCGGCGCAGATGCGTAGATGCAGGCGCAGCAATAGGCGCTGGCGTAGTGACAGCTTGCCATCCAATGCGACTGAAATGAGCGCCACCGCGCGCTTGCAAGTCAACGAGAACATCACCGAAACTCATACCTTCATGCACAAAGAATACCGGCACGCAAGTCAGGTTCAAAACTGCTTTACGTCTGACCCTTGCGCCCAAGAGCGTGCGTCCCCGCGTGCCCCTGGCAACTAATAAGCAGGCGCTGCCCGCCTGTATCTTAGTCGCGCGGTGAGATGAATCCTTACAGTGGGTTGATGAAAGGCGAGGTGGTTGAGACTAAAGCGAAACTCACGAGATGGGGACAAAAGGAAAAATGATCCACGAACCCACACGAAGCAACACGAACAAAACAGCAAGCAGTTTCGTGTGTTTGGCTGCGTGTCGTTTCGTGTGGGCTCGTGGATCATTTCCTCTGCTGGCCCAATCAGGTGCGGTTTGATTTAGGA
>JANMAD010000171.1:0-1652 GCA_031359515.1 Acidobacteriota bacterium
GTGGTGACGGCGGGGACGCGCGAGGGCGATTCCATCGCGGTCAACGGCGTGTGTCTGACGGCGCTTGAAGTGCGCCCCGATTCGTTCGCGGCCGACGGCTCGCGCGAGACGTTGCAGCGTTCGACGCTCGGCAGTCTGCGCGTCGGCTCGTTCGTTAATCTTGAGCGGGCCGTGACGCCGACCACCAGACTCGGCGGCCACATCGTGCAAGGCCATGTGGACGGGCGCGGCCGTTTTCTCAGCGCAGAGGAACACGGTGGCTCGTGGACGGTGCGCATCGCCTACCCCACGGAGTTGGCGCGCTATCTCGTCTTCAAAGGCTCGGTCGCGGTCGAAGGGATCAGTCTGACGATTGCGGGGCTAACGGAAGAGTATTTCGAGATCGCCATCATCCCGAAGACGTGGAGCGTGACGAACCTCTCCGCCTTGCACGCGGGCGACGCCGTCAACCTCGAAGCCGACATCATCGCCAAGTACGTCGAGCGCATCCTCGCCTGTGCGCCGCCGGCACAGCATGCGGGCGCAACGGCCGTGACAATGGAGAAACTAGCCGAACTGGGTTTCAAGTGAGCGCATAAGAGCACCTAAAGAAAGCGGGCGCGTCGCAGCTACGAATAGCGCCCAAGTTCTCGCTGAAAGACAGGCTGATTCCACTGCGGTCGAATGATTGTTAGGTGGCTTAAAGGAGTTGGGCGGGTAAGTGGGGGTCATAAAATCCAGAGTCTGGAGTCCTACCATTGGACGACCTCCCACCAAGCGTCAGATGAATTTACGAACTGGCGCAGCGGTTGTCAACCGCGCCGTAGGCGAGCGAACTTGCTACACCTACGGCGCGAATGTCCCTGAAGGCGACGGTTATGCCTTAATCGTTACCTTCTTCATGCGGAACGGGATAACTAGCGGTGCATTCGTGTCTGCATTAACCCGGTGATATATGGCTCTTTTGCATTTTCTTCTCGTCGTCCTCGATCTTCCGCTTTAGATACTTGGCTAGCTTCTCGGCTGAGGAGCGTAGTCCCTTATTAGCGGAGCCGCGATCCGAAGCGTCGGCGTAAGCGACCACGCCCGTCTTGATGTTCGTGACAGTGATTGAGGCTGAGGTGCTTGAGCGGAAGTCGCCAAGCAGTATCTTCTTGGCTGTGCCTGCGCCCTTCTTGTCCGCCGTGCCATTAATCTCAAAGTCGGCTTGCGCACGGTCGGCAACGATGATGAGCGGCACCTCCTTCTTGCGGAGCGCGGCTGCCATGTACGTCTCAAAACCTTGCACCGGCTTCTCCGTGTTCTCGCTCTTGAACGGAGCGATATAAATCTTCGCGTTGCGCGGGATGAGTTGCGCCTCGAAGGGGGTGGTGCTGCTCTGCGCGGCCATTGCGGCCGGCGTGGTGTCACTGTCAAGCTTCTGCTGTTGCGCGTAGACGGCGCAAACGGCGGCGCACAGGAGGAGCGAAGCCAATAGACTTTTCATTAGGAGGAAATCCTTTCTCTTTAGGGGTTGTTGGTGAAGAGTCGGACGGAGTCCGACTCGGACAGTTTAGCTACGCTAGTTACAAAATTGGCGTGCGCCTATTTACAACTACTGTTTATCCCAAGCGCGAAGTTGGGGTGACATTGGCGGCGCACGCAGTTTGTCATGATAGTGTCATGCGGCGGCG
>JANMAD010000176.1:0-2798 GCA_031359515.1 Acidobacteriota bacterium
CGCGCATTGACAGAATAAAAGCACGCCGCTTGTTGTCGCGCACTACGCTTTCGCCCGTGTGCCATATACGCACGAGCAATAACGCGACGAGCGGCGTGGAGGCGACGTACCAGTAGAACAGCACCTTGATGTTGTCCCACAAATAAGGCGAGACTTTGGCGACGTTGGCGATGATGAAGCAGAGCGTGAAGGGCAGATAGAAACGCAGTAAGCGCGCCGGCACAACACTAACACGCCCGCGCCATGCGAGCGCGATGACGAGTAGAGGGATGAACCAGCCAGTGTTTCGTAGCCAGAACGTGACGACGTTCTCCTGTCCCCTGTCCCAACCGAACGTCCACTCGAAAAAGCTGCCCGCCTTGACCGCGCTCGCCCGCGTCGCCCACCACATCTGCGGCAACGCTAAGACGGACGCGGCGAGGAAGAACGCGAACCACAGACGCCAGCGCGGGAACAACAGCGCGAGACACGCGCCGACCATCATCAACACGACGAACGTGTGTGCATGCACGAGTGGCAACAAGCCCGCGATCAATCCAGCGCCGAACATGCGGCGCAAAGCAGCGTCATGGAGCGCGCGGGGCAAGAAGGAGAACGTGAGCGCGGGCAGCGGCGGCGCAGTTGCATTGCCCGTTGGCGATACACGTTCGCCTTTGCGCCGCTTCCCTTTTTTTACCTTCCGCGCTTCATCATCGGTTGCCGCAACGCTCTGCTCTTGGTCGGCCGCAACCGTCTGCCACCAGACAGTGATGACGACGAGCGCGAGCGGCAAGCCCAGCAGCAGCGCGCGTTGCGGCACGAGCAAGGTGGTGATGGCGTTGCCCCAGCGATAGACGTTGTCGTAAGTAATCGTGTACTTGTGCGGCAGTTGCGCGAGCAGATCGAAGAGGGTGCTACCGCCCGTGCGCCATTCGCGCAGGAAGACCCACCAACCGAAGCCGCCGCTCAGCAGTGTGAGCGCGACCGACACGACGGCGGCGGCGCGTGCGCGCGTCAACTGTAACGCGAAGCGATAGAGCAAGCCCGTGAGCGCGAGCGCGAGCGTGAAGTTCTCCCAGAAGAGAGCGGCGGTGAGCGATGCGCCCGCGCGCACGAACATGGCCGCGACAAAATCCACGATGAACGGATAGGTGAGCCGCGCGCCGGCAAACTCCGGGTGCTGCGGCGGAAAGTTCTGCCCCTGCGCGAAGCCTGTGATGATCCCTAAGTGGAACGGCAGATCGCCGAGATTGTTCTCGACGCCGGTCAGCAACTCGCCCTGCTGCGCGAAGAACGCGCGGTCTAGCACGGACCAGAACAGCAGGGCCGTTGCACTGAAGAGCGCGAGCCGCAAGACCATCCCGCGTGTCGGGCGCGTCAATGCGCCTTGCGCCGCGCGCACGTCGTATAGCACCCGCGCACGCCATGCAGGTCGCGTCAACCACGCGACTGGCGCGGCCGTGATGAGCGCGGCCAGCGTGAGACTGAACGGCGTCAATCCGATAAGTGAAGCAATGACGAAGCCGACGAGGCCGAGCGCGGCCAACCCCACGCACGCGCCCGCGCACAGCCGCGCAGATAACGGCGCGGCTTCGTCGTACAGGTATGTCAGCAGCGTGCCGCCCGCGATGGCGACGAGCGCCAGCAAGAGAGCCATAAAGATTAGAGACGAACGCGGGGCAAATTCATGCTAACCTATGCGCGTTATCATAACCGGATCGCGGCGCGCCCGCTAAGCCCTGTGCAGCAGCGATGCGATGAAACTGTCCAAGCGCGTTTGCTTGTTTAGCTGTCGTTCTCGTCAACCCCCTAGTCGAAAGGACTCAACTCTATGTTCTCCCAGGTGCTTCGCTTCGTGCGTCTACCCCTGTTGTTAGTCACGATCTATGCCGTCCTGCGCTTCCTGCTCGGCCCCGTGTTCCACGTGCCGTATGCGCCGCGCGGCAACGCGATGTTCTCCGTCCTCGGACTGGCGATCATCAGCAGTTTCTACTTCGGTGCGCTGTCAAGGCGCATCGGCGGCTTCGGCTGGCTCGGCACGTTGCTCGTCGGTTTCATTATCGGCGAGTACGCGCAGGTACTGATCTTCTTGGCCACGCTCGTCAGCTACGTCGCGAACCTGACTACTTACTATATTCATTGGGACTCGCTCAACGTGCCCGAAGGCACAGTCGTCCCGATGGCCCAAGCCTTAACCTCCAGAGCGTTCGGCCTACTCTTAGGCTCGCTCTTGCCCATCATCGCCGCGCTCATCGGGCGGGCGCTCAGCGCACTCGCGCCCGCGCCCCGCACCTGAGGGCGCAAAACACAGCTTGACGGCGCGCAGCACAGGCGGCTATGTGCTGCGCACCGCACGCTGTTGACACGCTACGAGATTTGGCCTAAAAGCATTGCGCCCTTCGCAAATGCTGGCACGGAAATTCAACTCAGAAAACTTGGAGGCTTTTTCGGTTATGAAACGCATACTCGTCATCATCGCGCTCGCGCTCGTTGCGTCTGCCGGCGCGTTGACCACACACGCGCAGGATAAGGACGCCACGCGCAACGCCACGCGCGAGAAACTAAGCAATCTGCTGGACGTAGTCGGGCCGAAGAAAGATGTCAACGTGGCTTTCCGGCAGAGCACCAAACAACCTTATAACTACGTTGGCATCATGCGCGAAGGGCTGGTCAACGCCGACAGTCTTGAGATCGTCGTCAGCGTCACCCCCAATGACACTATCGGCTTCCGCATCTATCCGCACTACAAAGGCGAATACATCAACCTCGACAAGGCGAAGAACGGGCCCGCCTTGATGCGCAAACTGCTCTACATGAGC
>JANMAD010000195.1:0-1687 GCA_031359515.1 Acidobacteriota bacterium
TTAGTTAATGTCAATCCTTTCGATGCTACAATGGCTCGATTTCCCGAATCGTTGACAGCCTTTCGTCTATCGTTATGAGCTCAACGCAACCACAGCCGGAGCAGCCTGTGTCAAAACTCGAACGCTTGCGCGAGCGCGAGCAACTCGCGGAAGCTGGCGGCGGCGCAGAGCGCGTCGCGCGGCAACATGCCGCCGGTAAACTGACCGCGCGCGAGCGCATCAGCTTTTTGCTCGACGAAGGCACGTTCCAGGAGTTCGACAAACACGTCGTCCACCGCTCGCGCGACTTCGATCTCGACCAGCAACTGTATCCCGGCGACGGCGTCGTCACCGGCTACGGCCTTGTGGACGGCCGGCGCATCTTCGACTTCGCGCAGGACTTCACTGTCTTCGGCGGTTCACTCTCCGAAACGCACGCGGAGAAAATCTGCAAGGTGCTGGACTTGGCGATGAAGGTCGGCGCACCCGTCGTCGGTTTGAACGATTCGGGCGGCGCACGGATACAGGAGGGCGTCGTCAGTCTCGGCGGCTACGCGGATATTTTCCTGCGCAACACGCTCGCCTCCGGCGTCGTGCCGCAGATCAGTTGCATCATGGGCCCGTGCGCGGGCGGTGCGGTCTATAGCCCCGCCATCACGGACTTCAACGTGATGGTGCAGCACACCTCTTACATGTTCATCACGGGGCCGGACGTGATCAAGACGGTCACGCACGAGGACGTGACGAAAGAAGAGTTGGGTGGCGCGGACACACACAACCGCATCTCCGGCGTCGCGCATTTCACCGCCGCATCCGACGAGCACGCGCTCCAACTTGTGCGCGAACTGCTCTCCTTCATCCCATCCAACAACATGGACGAGCCGCCGCACGTGGCGACAACTGATCCGTCTGAACGCGCGGATGAACGACTGAACTCCGTCGTGCCCGCAGCGTCGAATCAACCTTATGACATACGCGACGTGATTCATCCGGTCGTGGACGACAACTATTTCTTTGAAGTCCACGCACAATACGCGCCGAACATCGTCGTCGGCTTCGCGCGTCTGGCGGGCCGCAGCGTCGGCATCGTCGCCAATCAACCAGCCTATCTCGCCGGTGTGCTAGACATTGATGCTTCCGTCAAAGCCGCGCGCTTCGTGCGCTTCTGCGACTGCTTCAACATCCCGCTCATCACCTTCGAGGACGTGCCCGGCTTCCTGCCCGGCGTGCGCCAGGAGCATGGCGGCATCATCCGGCACGGCGCAAAACTCATCTACGCCTACGCCGAAGCGACCGTACCTAAAGTCACCGTCATCACGCGCAAAGCCTACGGTGGCGCATACTGCGTCATGGCCTCGAAGCACATACGCACCGACATCAACCTCGCCTGGCCCACCGCCGAGATCGCCGTCATGGGCGCGGAGGGCGCAGTCGGCGTGCTGTATCGCCGTGAGATCAACGATGCGGCCGATCAAGCACAGGCCCGCGCCACGCGCGTCGCCGAGTTCGAGGAAAAATTCGCCAACCCATACATCGCCGCCGAACGCGGCTTCATTGACGAGATCATCGAACCCGCACAAACGCGCTCCAAACTCATCCGCGCACTCGCGCTGTTAGAGAACAAACGCGACACCAATCCCCCGAAGAAACATGGCAACATTCCGCTTTAGCGATTTGCAGCTAAAAGAAAGCGGGCGGCGAGTTTATA
>JANMAD010000230.1:0-3862 GCA_031359515.1 Acidobacteriota bacterium
TCCGCAACGCACCGACGACATCCCGCACCGCACCGTCGTCGAAGCCGCGCAACTCGCCGCGCAGTACAGCCATGCGAAGCACGACGCGAAGGTCGCCGTCCACTACACGCAGCGCAAGTTCGTCGCCAAACCCAAAGGCAGCGCGCCCGGTCTCGTCCGCATGGCTAACTTTCGCACGCTGCTCGTCGAACCGCGCGAGAGCGGCGAACGGGTGTGAGTCGGCGCAAGTGCGATGAGCCATCGTCGCGCGCGTTGTTTTACAAAAGGCGCACACTTTCGCCAACACCTGTTGCTATCCTCTCCGTCTAACTCGAACAAGGGATAACTATCGCCGTAACTTATGAGCGCCAATTTCACCGAACCTTTGGAGCAACTCGCCACGAACGTGCTGGACGGTCTGGCCGACGCGCTCGTCGGCCCCGCTTCGACCTTGCGCGACGGCACGGAGCATGCCGGCGTCGAACTGCCGCGCGACCTCTACGCGCATGCGGAGGCGCAGACCGAGTGGTGGTACTACACGGGGCACATGCAGACCGCGAGCGGCCGTCGCTTCGGCTTTGAATTGGTCTTCTTTAAACGACGCACAGACCTCGACCGCTTCGGCATCGTGCCGCTCCGCCTCATCGCCAACCCGCTCTATCTCGCGCACTTCGCCGTCACCGACGAGACGCACAAATCCTTTCGCTACGCGCATCGCAAGAGCGCGAACGGGCCGTTCGACTTGCCCGCGCGGGCGAGCGCAGCGCGTTATGAATTGCGACTCGGCGACTGGTCTGTGCGTGAGACGAACGGCGCGCACAACTTGCGCGCGACCATCGGCGACGATCTGATCTTCGAGGTGAGTCTGCGCCCCACGAAGCCGCCCGCGCTCAACGGGCAACAAGGCATCGGCGTCAGCTTCAAAGATCATGGCGAAGCGTCGCGTTATTTTTCTTACACGCGCATGACGGCCGAGGGCCGCATCACGTGGCACGGCATGACCGAAGCATGTAACGGCTCTGCTTGGATGGATCGCGAGTTCGGCACGTGGCGCACGACCGAGAAGCAGAAGGGCTGGGACTGGTTCAGCGTCCAACTCGCCACCGGCGCGGAGGTGATGGTCTATCACTTGCGCGACAGCGCGAACCGCCCGTCCGACTATTCAAGCGGCACGTTCGTTGACGCCGAAGGGCAATGGACGCATCTGACACACGCCGACTTCACGCTCACACCGACCGCCCACTGGCGCAGCCCGCACACTGATGCAAACTATCCAAGCGGCTGGAGTTTGCGCGTCCCGCGCTTCGGCATTGACGTGACGGTCACGCCCGTCCTCAAGGATCAAGAACTCGACACGCGCGGCACGACGATGATCATCTACTGGGAAGGCGCGTGCGCCGTCGCAGGCCGCCACGGCGACGCAGAGACGACTGGCCGCGCCTACGTCGAACTCGTCGGCTACGACCGCTCGCACGAGCAACCTTCGATCACCACCTTCCTCTTCGGCAGCGCGCTCGACAAACGCTGGCGCAGCATCTTCGGCTAAAGTGCCCCTCTTGCACAAATTCAAGCGCAGGACTTGTCCTTACCCACAACGTGCATTGCACAGCTATGGTTGCGCAACTTACTCTTAGGCATGGCCGAACCGATGACCAACAGCGAACAGGTCAGGCCGGAGTGGTTGACGGAGACGCTCCGGCGCAACGGCTTGTTAGCGCGCGGGCACGTGACGGACGTGCGCATCAAAGCGACGCACACGCATCCCGTCTCTATCGTCTCGCACCTTGCCGTGACGTATGCGCCGGGTACGTCGCCGGGTGCGCCAACTCAGTTGTTCCTGAAAATCTCCAATCCGGATTTTGAGCCGGCCGCGCCGCGCGAGCGTGCGCCGGAGGAGATAGAGTTTTACACCGAGGTTGCACCGCGCATGCCCGATGCGCCGTTGCCGCGCTGCTTCGATGCTGCCTTCTCGCCGACGACGGGTCGCGCGCATCTCCTGCTCGAAGATTTATCCGCGACACATTATCATCCGCCCCTGCCGCTCGCGGCCACGTTCGCGGAATATGAGTTGGCGACAGATTGTCTTGCGCAGGTTCACGCTTACTGGTGGGAGCATCAGCAACTCGGCTGCGGCGTCGGGCGTCTGCTGAGCGCAATGCAAGTTGACGAACTCGCGCGCAGTGCCGCCGCGAACTTCAACCGTTTTGTTGCGACGCACGGCGCACATCTCTCAACAGAGCAACGCAGACTCTTTGCCCAAGCCATCGCCGTCTTCCCGCGCCCGTGGGTGCGGCTCACCGATGCGCGCGGGTTGACGGTCACGCACGGCGACGCGCACCTGTGGAATTTTCTCTTTCCCCGCGTGGCGGGCGGGTGCGTCTATCTCTTCGACTGGCAGTTGTGGCACGTGCATATCGGGCCGCGCGATCTGGCTTATATGTTGATACTCTGGTGCGCGCCGGAGCGGCGGGCGCAGATGGAACAAACGCTGCTGCGGCGTTATCATCAAGCGCTGTTGGCTGGCGGCGTGCGTGGTTATAGTTGGGACGCTTGTTGGCAAGACTATCGCTGGTCGGCCGTGCGCACTATTTTCATTCCCCTCTGGCACTGGGCGCGTGGTCGCGCCGAAACTTTGTGGGGGCCGCAACTGGCAAGAGCCTTGCGCGCTTTTACTGAACTGAACTGTAACGAGCTACTGGAAAACTAAACCGACAACATGACAGCCACACGCGACGAACAGAGCGACAGATCAAACGCACTTTTTGCCCGCGCCGTCGAGCTAATTCCCGGCGGCGTCAACTCGCCCGTGCGCGCGTTTCGCGGCGTCGGCGGCACACCACGTTTTATCGCGCAGGCACAGGGCGCGACGATGACCGACGTGGACGGCTGCACCTACATAGACTATGTCGGCTCCTGGGGGCCGATGATCTTGGGCCACGCCGACCCCGAAGTGATCGCCGCGTTGCACGATGCACTTTCACGCGGCACAAGCTACGGTGCGCCGACCGAGCTTGAGCTTGAAGTCGCGGAAGAGATCATTGACGCCGTGCCGTCCATCGAGATGGTGCGGATGGTTAACAGTGGGACGGAAGCGACGATGTCCGCGATCCGCCTTGCGCGCGGCGCGACTGGGCGCACGAAGCTCGTCAAGTTCGAGGGCTGTTATCACGGGCACGGCGACAGTCTGCTCGTCAAAGCTGGTTCGGGCGTGGCCACGTTGGGCCTGCCCGACAGTCCCGGCGTGCCTGCCGCTGTCGCGCAAGCCACGATCACCGTCCCCTTCAACGACCCGGCCGCGCCCGCCGCCCTGTTCGAGCACCACGCGGACATCGCCGCCGTGATCATCGAGCCGGTCGTCGGCAACATGGGCTGCGTGCCGCCGCAGGCTGGTTACTTGCAAGCGGTGCGCGAACTATGCACGCGGCACGGCGCGCTGCTCATCTTCGACGAAGTGATGACCGGCTTCCGCCTCGCACGCGGCGGTGCGCAAGAACTTTTCCACGTCATGCCCGACATCACCACGCTCGGCAAGATCATCGGCGGCGGTCTGCCCGTCGGTGCATATGGCGCGAGCCGCGACCTCATGCGTCACATCGCGCCCGCCGGCCCCGTCTATCAAGCGGGCACGCTCTCCGGCAACCCGCTTGCCATGACCGCCGGCCTCGCCACGCTCAAACGGCTGCGCGACAAAGCAGTCTACGAGCAACTTGAGCGCGCGGGCGCACGCCTCTGCGCCGCGCTCACCGAAGCAGCGCAAGCGGCCGGCATACAGACCGTCACCAACCGCGTCGGCTCGATGTTCACCACCTTCTTCAACGACGCCCCCGTCACCGACTGGACATCCGCCGACCGCAGCGACCGCACCGCCTACGGCCGCTTCTTC
>JANMAD010000319.1:0-10554 GCA_031359515.1 Acidobacteriota bacterium
CAGCACGAGGCGAAGCCGAACACGGAAGTCTTCCGTCTGCTCGCCGCGCGGCTCGGTTTCGACGAGGATTGTTTTAAGGATTCCGATGAAGAAATCGCGCGGCAGGCGATTGACGTTGCGCATCCCGCGCTCGCGGGCATCACTCTTGAACGCTTGCGTGAAAATGGCTGGCTGCGTCTAAACGTGCCGGAGACTTATGCGCCGTTTGCGGAGGGCAACTTCCCCACCGCGTCGGGCAAGTGCGAGTTATTTTCAGAGGCCCTCGCCGCCCAGAATCTCCCGCCCGTGCCGGAGTTCATTCCGCCGCGTGAGTCGCGTGCGAGCGCACCCGCGTTGGCTGCGCGTTATCCGCTCGCGCTGATTAGTCCGGCGGCGCACGCATTTCTCAATTCGAGTTTCGCGAACTTGCCGAAGCAATTGCGGCAGGAGCGGCAACCGTTCATTGAGATCAATCCGCACGACGCTGCCGCGCGTGGCATCAATGACGGCGACCGCGTGCGCGCCTTCAATGGGCGCGGCGCGTGTGAGTTGGCGGCCGTGGTCACTTCGCGCGCACGCGCCGGCGTCGTCGTCTCGCCTTCAGTCTGGTGGAACAAACTCTCGCCAGACGGTGTGAATATCAACCAACTCACGTCGCAAGGTCTAACGGATATGGGTGGCGGCGCGACCTTCTACGACGCGCTCGTCGAAGTCGAGCGCATCGCCCCGGCTTAGAACGAACTTCAGCACGCACGCAAGCTAAGATTCCGGCCCGTCCTTTGCGCTCTTCCTTTGCGTCCTTACGCCTTTGCGTGAGGTTATTCTTTTGTCTGTATAAGTCTCACGCAAAGGCGTAAGGACGCAAAGAGTAATAAGCCGCCGCTTGACACACCGCCGCTCCCTGATACATTAAACGCAAACGCGCGCCGGCTGAAGCGCACGGGTGCATGCCCACGAAACAAGATCGTAACTGGAAAATTTAATCGCTCATGCTCATGCTCAAAGCAAATCGAACACTGCAACCATTCCGGCTTGTGTGTCGCCCTTCAAGGCGGCGCGCACTGTGCGCGTTAGTGGCGACCATTACGCTCTGTCTGTCGGCGCAGTTGCCGGACGCAGCAGCGCAGGGAGTCAAACGCAACACGCCGATGCGCCCGCCCGCTGTGCGCCCGCTATCGGAAGAGATCATGCTGCGCATCATGCGCGCGGAGGACGAGCGGCGTTGGGACGCGGACGACCTCGGCGCGTTCATTGCAGATAAGAATCCGGCCGTGCGCGCTCGCGCCGCGCTCGCCGCCGGCCGCATTGGCGATGAGCGCGCGATCACAGCGCTCGTCACTTTATTGCAGACGGATCGGGACATAAGCGTGCGCGCGTGGGCCGCGTTCGCGCTCGGTGAGATCGAGTCGGCGCAGGGCGCGGACGCGCTCATGGAAGTTGTCCGCACCAGTCCGAACGCAGAGGTGCGGGCGCGGGCCATCGAGGCGCTCGGCAAGATTGCCGCCGCGCTGCCGCCGCAAGGCGAGGAGGGGCGCAAGACGGCTATCGGGCAGACAATCCTGAACGCGTTGACGATGGCGCAGAAGCGTGTGGTGCGGACGGAGAACGGCGTGGCGGAGCGCAACGTCGTGTTTCTGGGTCTGACGGCGGCGTTGCGTGCGCGCCCGGTGGACGCGGGCAAAGTGGTGGCGCTGTTTCTTACATCGCCAGACGCGCGTGTGCGTGCCGATGCGGCGAACACGCTCTCCCGTCTGCGCGCGAAGGACGGCACGGAGCAGTTGCGTACGCTGTTGTCGCACGACGAGGATGCGGTCGTGCGCGCTAACGCGGCGCGTGCGCTCGGCGTGGCCGAAGATAAAGCAGCGTTCGATGTCTTGTTGAAGAGTGCGGCGGCCGACGCAGACGTGCGCGTGCGCGTGAGCGCCATCCGCGCGCTCGCTGCCCTGAATGATGTGCGCGCCGCCGCACCGCTCGTGCAGCGTGGCGACGCGCTCTTAGTCGCTTATCGCGCCGCGAAGAGCGCGAAGACGGCGCACCCGGCCGAATTGAACGAACTACTTGAAGTCGCCACGACACTGGGTCGCTTGCTCGCTAACACGACCGACGAGCCGGCGCTCAATCTGTTGCGCGCCTTGCGCGCGAGCGAACAATACGCAGCCCCCGAACTTGAGATCGCGTTCGCGCGCATCGCGCCGACGCAGTATCTACACGAAGCGCCGTTCAAAAATCTCTTTCTCCGGCCCGCCGATAATAAACTGACGTGGCAGGCGGTCGCAGCCATTGCCAATGGGCTGGGCGAGTTGGCGAAAGTGTCGAGCGAGAAGAGCGGCAACAGCGCGCTCACCGCGCAGGCCGACGCGCAGTTGGCCCTCCGCGCACTCTTAAGTGAGCAGACGACGCCCGCGTTGGCCATGTCCGACGTATTGCAGGGCGTCGCCGCCTACAAGCCGACCGATCTCGCCCCGCTCGTGCGCGCACAACTCAAGGCGCAGGACGTGATCGTGCGCGCCACCGCCGCCGGCCTCTTGGCCGATCTTCCGCCCGACAACGACACAACCCGCGCGCTCGCCGCCGCACTCCCCGCCGCGTTGCGCGACGAGTTGAACGACGCTACGCTCGCCATCCTCGATGCGCTCGCCAAGCAGAAGAGCGACGCCGGGATAGCGGCGATTAAGACGACGCTCGATGCGCAGGACTATCTCGTGCGCCGCCGCGCCGCCACCTTGCTCGCCGCCGCGAAGATGGCCAACGCGGACGATGTGCGCAGTCAGACCGTCGCCACGCGCAACCACTTGGCCGACTATCGCCGTGCGCTCGCGCGCCGGGACAAGCGTGTGCAAGCCGTCGTCACGACCGACAAAGGCGCATTCACGATTGAATTGCTGCCCGACGCTGCGCCGCTCACGGTGGATAATTTCGTCGAACTGGCGCGGCGCGGCTTCTTCAATAACATCACGTTCCATCGCGTCGTGCCGAACTTCGTGATTCAGGGCGGCGACCCGCGCGGCGATGGCAATGGTGGCCCCGGCTATCAGATTCGTTGCGAGATCAACGAAGCCTCGTATGCGCGCGGCGCGGTCGGCATGGCCCTATCGGGCAAAGACACGGGCGGCTCGCAGTGGTTCGTCACCCATGCGCCGCAGCCGCACCTCGACGGCGGCTACACCGTCTTCGGCCGCGTCACACAAGGCATGGACGTAATTGATCGCATCGCGCGCGGCGACCACATCATCAGCGTCAACGTGACGGAGACCAAGAGCCGTTAATCTTTCAACCAGCGGCAGTAAAGTTTTTCAGCACTGCCAAACTAACAGGCCAAAAGTAACGATGCGGCGACGAATCATGAGGGCCGATAGCGTGCAGCGAAATATGCGCTGCTTCGTCGCGGTCGGGCTTCGCCTGTTGCTTGGCGCTACGCTCGCGGCGCAGACGCAAGCCCCACGCCCCACGCAGAAAGATGAGGTGAACGCTACTACGCGCCTGCGTTATCAGATCGATCTTAAACTCGATTTCGACGGGCGCACATATACCGGCACAGAGCGCGTGCGTTGGGTGAATCGCGACAGCAAACCGGCCAACGTCATCTATTTTCACCTCTATGCCAATCTGCGTGGCGATGTGCCGCACGCCAATCAACCAACCAACGGCGCGAGCGACGATGCGGCAGCGGCAGCCGACGAGCCGCGCCTGGAGATCAAAGCTGTCCGCGCCGCTATGACGCAAGCGCCGCTCATTTATGCGCTCGACGAGCAAGCGATTGTGCTGCGCGTCGCCCTGCGCGAACCTGTGCCGCCGGCCGGCGCAACTGAGATCGAGATCGCATTTCAAGGCAGCGTGCCGGAGCTTGACCCGGATGAGACGAGTCTGCCCGCGCACGTCGTGCAGCAACTCGGCGCGGCCCTGCGCGATACGCGCGAGACACGCCGCGCGCGTGATCTCAACTTCCGCTCGCGCGGCATCTTGCTGCTCGGCGCGGCTTATCCCGTGCTGGCCGTGCGCGACGGCAACGACTGGCAACGCGAGGTCAGATCAAGCGTCGGCGATCTGCTCTTCACCGAAGCGGCCGACTACGACGTGAACATCAGCGCGCCGCACGACATGGCGCTGTTCACTTCCGGCGAGTTGCGCAACTCAAACGCGCGCGGCAGCAACGAGGCGCGCGAGACAAGCGCAGGCAACACGAGCCATTTCGCGGGCGAGAACCTACGCAACTTCGCGCTGCTGGCGGGCCGCGCGCTCAAGTCGGAGGAACGCGCTGTGGCAGGCGTGCGTGTGCGCGCGATCTGGGCGGCAGAGCATGAGAAGGTCGGGCGGCGTGCGCTCGAAGTGGCGTGCGCGGCCGTGCGGCTCTACAGCGCACGCTACGGCCCGCTGCCGTATAAAAGTTTGAGCGTGGCGGAAGCGCCGCTCGTCGCCGGTCTGGGCAGCACGGAGTTTGCGAACCTGTCTGTGATCGCGAGCGCGTTTTATGTTGATTTCGATGCGCCCGCGATGCGCAATCTGCCGGAGATCGTGCGCGAGCAGCGCGCGTCCGTGGAAGACAGTCTGGAGTTCACGGTCGCGCACATGGTCGCGCATCAGTGGTGGGGCATGACGGTGGGCAGCGCGCCCGACCGCACGCCCGTGTTGGACGAAGCGCTCGCGCACTGGTCTGCTTTAATTTATTACCGCGAGACGCACGGCCCGGAGCGCGCGGCACAGGCGCGCGACGATCAACTGCGCGGCGTCTACGAAATCTATCGCACCTTCGGCGGCGACGACATGGCGGCCGACCGCGCCGCGCACGACTATCGCAACACCTTTCAGTACGCCGCTATCGTCACGGCGAAGGGCGCGCTGATGTTCGAGGCGTTGGAAAAACTGTTGGGCAGTGAACGCATCTTCACCGCGCTCAGACGCTATCACGAAGCCAACCGCTTCGAGATCGCCGAGTTAGACGATCTGCGCGGCGCGCTCGTGGCCGAAGCGCCGATTGATGCGCGCCGCACCGTCACGCGCACGTTCGACCGTTGGCTCTCCGAGAAGCACGGCGACGAAGATGTCGCCCCGCCCAATCCGCAACTCGCCGCCGCGCTCGGCATCACGACCGAACAGCCCGGCGCAAAAGATCGCAATGCCTTCTCCCGCCTCGGCCGCTTCTTCTGGCGACAGATGACGCGCATCCGCTGACCCGTTGCGCGCTGACCGATCAGTTAACCACTTTGCTTGAAGCATAGGCTTGCCGAGTTTAGGCTGTCCGAACTGAATGATAAGGATATTTTAGTATCATGCAACCCCTTCTGCTTACCGCGCGCTTTGAAGAAGCCCTTATCTATGCAAGCCGATTGCACGCTAAACAAGTGCGCAAAGGCACAAGCACACCATACGTCGCACACTTGCTCGGCGTCGCAAGTATCGTCCTCGAAAACGGAGCTGATGAAGTTGAAGCGATAGCCGCCTTGCTGCACGACGCTGTAGAAGATCAAGGCGGTGCGGCGACGCGCGCAGAAATCCGGCGGCGTTTCGGCGCGCGGGTGGCAGAGATCGTTGATGGTTGCACGGATGCGGAGACCATCCCGAAACCGCCGTGGCGCGCCCGCAAGGAAGCGTACATTCAGCATCTAGCGCACGCTTCGCCATCGGTGCTACTTGTCTCTGTCGCTGACAAGCTCTACAACGCGCGCTCAATTCTGTTCGACTACCGAGTTTTGGGCGAAGAGTTATGGCCACGGTTCACGGGCGGCAGAGAGGGCACGCTCTGGTACTATCGCGCGCTGGTCGAAGCGTACAAAGCGCACGGCAAGACACCGCTCTTAGCTGAATTAGAGCGTACCGTCGCAGAGATCGAACTCCTTTCTAAAAGGTTTTGTGCTTGAGTGCTAACATTGCTCGAACGAGAAAAAATGGCGACCGGCGCGGGGTGGAGGCTGGCGCGATAGGAGCAGGTGCGATGAGCCGACTAAAGAACAAGCCATATTTGAGCGTCGCGGACTATCTGGCGGGCGAGCGCGACGCGGACGTGCGGCACGAGTATGTTGACGGGCAGGTGTATGCGATGGCGGGCGCGAGCGACCGGCATAACCGCATTGCTGGGAATTTTTTTGTGCGTCTGTCACTACATCTGGACGGTAGTGAGTGCGAACCCTTTATGTCCGATATGAAAGTGAAGGTTGATCCGGTGCTGTACTATTACCCGGATGTCGTCGTGACGTGCGACGCGCCCGGCGGCGACGCCTACTTTCGGACTGAGCCGCGCTTGATTATCGAGGTCATTTCGCCTTCGACCGAGCGGGTTGATCGTACGGAGAAGCTGCACGCGTACCGGCGCATCGAAAGCTTGCAGGAATACGTTTTGGTCTCGCAGGATGCAACGGCGGTCGAGCTTCATCGGCGCGGGGCAGACGACGTGTGGACACACATAATCTTGACCGAGCCGGACGAACAACTCACGCTCGCTTCCGTCGGTCTGACCCTCAGCTTGAGCGACGTTTATCGCAACGTGCGGTTTGATGAAGCGGGCTGAAGTCGCACCGTGAATGCACAGGCAAGAAGAGTGTGCGTCTGCTTGAGAAAGAGGCTTACGCGCTCGGCGTCGTCCTCGAAGACTTAAAAGAGGTTGCGGCGGGCGGGCGTTATGCGGCGGCGCATTATCGGCTGGGTATTTTGGCTGCGCAAGCGGGTGACTATGAGGACGCAGCCGCGCGCTTCACCAAAGCCATAGAGATGGCAGACAACCGCTTTCCCGCCAGCCACAATAATCTCAGCGTGCTGTTGGCGCGGTTGGGGCGCATGCGCGAAGCTGAGCGCGAGTTCGCGCTCGCCCGCAGCCAAGAAGACAGCAACTACCTTGATGCGCGCCGCAACCTCGCCTTGTGCCGTGCGCGTCTGCCGGCTGAAGCGGCGGGCCAGTTGGCGCTGACCACAGTTTCATGCGCGAGCAACAGCGGTCAGGCAAAGCAGTTGTTGGAAAAATAACGGGGCGCGCAGGTCTCACCTCAGAAGCTGTTTACCAAGTCCCGTTAGGGACGGAATGTTTGTAGCGACGGGCTGTTTATTATCGCCGCAGCTCCGAAGGAGCGGCATGTTATATACCGCTCCTCCGGAGCTACCTCGAAAGAAGCTGCTGATAGCTACAAACATACCGCTCCTCCGGAGCTAGGACTCTCCAGACAGGTTCTCAGGCAGGGACGTTGCCCGCGGCGAAGTGTGCTTGCGCATCCGTTGTTGGCTCGCCGGACGTGGCGCGCTGGCGCACGTAAGCGCCGTTCGCTTGGAGGTAGCGCGCCTTCGCGTTGTCGTGCAGATACGTCTCCAACACTTCGTCGCGCAGGTATTTCGTCAGGCGCGGATCGCGCACCGGCGCGACCACTTCGACGCGCCGGTCGAGGTTGCGATGCATCCAGTCCGCGCTGCCGATGAAGACTTCCGCCGCGCCGTCGTTGGCGAAGTAAAAGATGCGGCTATGCTCAAGGAAGCGGCCGACGAGGCTCAACACCTTGATGCGCTCGGATAGACCGGGCACGCCGGGCCTGAGCGCACAAACGCCGCGCACGATGAGATCGATCTGCACACCCGCCTGCGCCGCTTCGTAGAGCGCGCGGATGATCCCGATGTCGGTCAGACTGTTGAGCTTGGCGATGATGCGTGCCGCGCGCCCCGCCCGCGCGTGTTTGGTCTCGCGTCCGATCATCGCTACCATCCGGGCGCGCAGATTAACCGGCGCGATCAGCAAGCGCCGGTAAGTGGTCTGCCGCGAACAACCGGTCAGATAGTTGAACAGTTCGGTCGCATCCGCGCCGATGGATTCGTCGGCGGTGAAGAGACCCAAATCAGTGTAGATGCGTGAGGTCGTCGGGTTGTAGTTGCCGGTGGCGATATGCACGTATCTTTGCAGCCCTTGCTCTTCGCGCCGCACGACGAGCGTCAGTTTGCAATGCGTCTTCAGTCCCATCACGCCGTAAACAACATGCACGCCGGCTTGCTCTAAACGTCGCGCCCACTCGATGTTGTTCTCTTCATCAAAGCGCGCCTTCAATTCGACTAAGGCCGCCACCTGCTTGCCCTGCTCGCTCGCTTCGATCAAAGCCTGCACGATGGGCGAGTTTTGCCCCGTGCGGTACAAGCACATCTTGATCGCCAGCACATCCGGATCATGCGCCGCCGTGCGGATGAAATCGGTCACGGTCGAGTAGGCTGTGTAGGGATGATGCAACAGTATGTCCTGCTGTTTGATCGCCGCGAAGATCGATGCGTGCTGCTTGATGGCGGCCGGGACGGTCGCCTGTAACGGCTGATCCTTCAACTCCGCTCGCTCCAAGCCGTAGAGGCGCATCAGGTCGGGAATGTTCAGCGGCCCGTCAATCGTGTAAACATCGTCGGGCAGTAGTTCGAGCGAAGCGGTTAGATACTGCGCCATCTCTGCCGGCATCGTCGGCGCGACTTCGAGCCGCACTGCATCGCCAAAACGACGGCGGCGCAGTTGCTGCTCGACCATGCGCAGCAGGTCGCCGGCCTCGTCCTCTCTGATCTCCAAATCGGCATCGCGCGTGACGCGGAAGAGATGACAAGCGCCCGTCCGCACACCGGGAAAGAGCATGGCGACATTGGCCGCGATCAAGTCTTCGAGCCAGACGAAGTGCGCGCCGTCCGCGCCCACCGGCACGAGCCGCGGCACGAGCGGCGGCACTTTGACGCGCGCAAAACGCGCCTCGCTCTCCGCTTCGTCGGCGGTGATCATGACGCCGAGATTCAAACTCAAACTTGAGATGTAAGGGAACGGGTGCGCCGGATCGACCGCCTGCGGCGTCAGCACCGGAAAGACGTGCTCGATGAAATAGAGGTTGAGCGCGTGGCGCTCATCTTCCGAGAGTTCGGCGTAACCGCACACGACGATCCCGGCTTCTCTGAGCGCGGGCAGCACGTCCTGTCGCAGGCAATCGAGTTGCGCCGCGAGCAAGGGGCGCAAGCGTTCGCAGATGGCCTTGAGTTGCTCCGCCGGCGTCAAGCCGTCCGGCGACGGCTCGACCACGCCGTCCTCCAACTCTTCTTTCAGACCGGACACGCGGATCATGAAGAACTCGTCGAGATTGGTGGCAAAGATGGCGAGGAACTTCAAACGCTCGAGCAACGGTTGGGCGCGGTCGAGCGCTTCTTCCAGCACACGACGATTGAACTCCAGCCAGCTTAGTTCGCGGTTGAAGAGGAATTGCGGCTGGTGCAACAGCGACGGCGGCAAAGGCACTTGCGGGACAGCGGCCGGCTGCGGCTCAGTCGGTTCGACGCGAGTACTGGTCATGGGCGACACCTCTGGGGGTAGAAGCTAAGCGGAGCGATATTAAATGGCCTGCCGCACGTGGCGCAATGCACGGCCGTTAACGTTCAGCAATGTTCGTAACATTTAACCTGCGCGTAACGTTATCTTTGTTATGCCGCGCCGCACGATAGAGTAGGACAGGGACGCAAAGGGTCACGCTGTTTGTTCATACTACTGTGGCGGTCACCGGCGCATCTAACATTGTCGGCGCTGCCGTTTGTTTGTGCGCGGCGCGGATTCCGGGGAAAGGGGAACGAGAGATGCAATCACGCAATTTAGTGCGCGCAGCGGCGGGCACAACGCAGAACACCGAGTTGAAGTTAGTGCAGCCGCGTGACACGCCGGTTGAGATCGAGCAGAGCCTCGATCAGCTCAGCCGTTGGATGGACGGATTGTTTCGCATTCCCGGCACGGGCTGGCGTTTCGGGCTGGACGCGATTGTCGGTCTCGTCCCCGGCATCGGCGACACGGCGACGACCCTCGTCTCGCTCTACATCTTAGCAGCCGGTGTCCGCTATCGCGTCTCAAAAGCGACGCTCTTGCGCATGGGCGCGAACATCGCGGTTGATTACTTGATCGGCGCGATCCCGTTCGTCGGTGATCTGTTCGACGCTTACTGGAAGTCGAACCAGATGAACGTCGAACTGCTACGTCGGCGCGCGACCGTGCCGGCCGCGGAAGCGCGTAGTGGTCGTGTAAGCGATTGGCTCTTCGTCGGCGTGATCGCGCTCGGTCTCATTGTCTTACTAGCCGGCTCAATCGCACTCTCGTTCTTCCTGCTTAGTTTCATCTTCCAGCATCTGCGCACAATATTCTGAGCCGACTTTAGCAACGCACAGTGAAACGAAAGGCGCCCCGCAAACTAAGCGAGTCGCCTTTTTAACTTTCCACTCCGCCGTCTCTCAGGCGGAGATTTGTTTTTCCGTCTGCGTCAGCACACGTTCGAGCGCGGCCGCGATCATACTCAAGCCCCGCTCGCCGGCCGCGAAGCCGCGCAGTTTGCCCTCGCGGTCGAACAGATAATAGGCGGGCACGTAGCCCTGCTCGTTCTGAAACGCATCGCGCAACTTGTGCTCATTATCAACCGCGCACGGCTCGGTGATGTCGTATTGTGTGGCGGCATCGCGCACGGCTTCTGTGTCCGTGTCCGCCTCGTAGCGCGGCATGTGGATGGCGATGACGCGCAAACCGGCGGCGGCGCGCGTGTCGCGCCACTCGGCGACGCGCGGCAGATTCTCTTTGCAGATGCCGCAACTGACCGACCAGAAATGCACGAGCGTCGG
>JANMAD010000322.1:0-5199 GCA_031359515.1 Acidobacteriota bacterium
GCAGCGCACGCTGAAAAATTTTCTGACCAAACGCGCCGCCGCCTTTGAGTCAAATGATTACTACGACAGCGATGTCGCGTGGATGGATTTGGACGCGCCGATTGATGTGACCATCGGCCCCTACGACACGTATGAAGACGAGGTGCTCAACTACAAGACCGCGTTCGAAGCTTACGTGACGCTGCGCGACGATGCGGAGTCGGCGAAGCTCGCGCGCTTCAGTGGCTACTTGCAGGAGTTGGAAGACAATCTGCCGATTGACGCGCAATATCGCAACCCGAAGTTGGGCGCAGCCGCACCGATCCGCGTCGTCAACGAAGTCTTCGCCTCTGGTGACGGCAATCGTGGCGTGCAAACGGCCGCATACAATCTGCCGAATGATGAGCGTGTGGTGAAAGAGAAAGGCTCGAAGCGCGTGATGTTGAAGAACGTGCAAGAGGCGAAGTTCAAACAGACGCTCGTGCCCATCTCGCGCGTCGTGCTCGACCCGAAGCAACAACCCGATCTCTCCTTTGAAGCTTTCTTCACGCACATCCTGATGCACGAGTTGATGCACGGGCTGGGGCCGCACAACATTAACGTGAACGGCAGCGACACCACCGTCCGCATGCAACTGAAGGAACTTTACTCGGCCATCGAAGAGGCGAAGGCGGACATCAGCGGGCTATGGGCCTTACAATATCTGATTGACAAGGGCGTGATTGATCGGCGCATGGAGCGCAATCTGTACACGACGTATCTGGCCAGCGCCTTTCGCTCTGTCCGTTTCGGCATCACCGAAGCGCACGGCAAAGGCATCGCCGTGCAGTTCAACTACCTGACGGACAAAGGCGCGATCCGCTTCGACGATAGCACCGGCACGTTCAGCATCAACACGGCGCGCGTGAAAGATGCGGTGCGCGAGCTGACGCACGACATCATGACCTTGCAAGCCGAAGGCTCGTACGAGAAAGCGAAAGCGATGCTCGACAATTACGGCCTAGTGCGCCCACCGATGCAGCGTGCGCTCGACAGTCTGCGTGCTGTGCCGGTGGACATCGAACCCATCTTCCCGCTCGCACGCGGAATGGAGATGCGCTAGGTGAGAACAGCGTGTGATTAATTAAGCACAGAGCGCATGAAGAGCACACATAGAACACAGCGCAGAGCCATCTCAAATTTCAAATTTGAGATGGCTCTGCGCTGTGTTTTCTCTATGGCCCCAGTGTTGAAATATTACTCGCGCAAAATACAGTCTCGCTCTCAACTCAATTAGTTTCATCTCAGGGGCCACACGCAATCTCGCGCACGCCGGCGAGCAAACGCGCAATTTCTGCCTCTGTCGTGTAGCACGCACAACCGGCGCGCACGAGTCCTTCCGTGCCTAATCCCAGTCGCTCAATAACCGTGGCCGCATAAAAATCTCCGTGCGAGAGGAAGAGTCCGCGCGTAGTTAGTTGCCGCGCGACATCCGTCGAAGCGACGCCGCGCACAGTGAAACCGACGGTGGGCGTGCGCGGCACATCCGGCAGCGGGCCGTAGAGCGTGACGCCATCCACCTCTGCTAGCCCCGCCCAGAGTTGCCTCAATAACAGCACGCTGCGTGAGTGCAACTCGGCGAATGTTGTTTGCAAGCGTGCGCGGCGTGATGCGTCGGGCGCAAGCGCGGCGAAAAAATCAACGGCGGCGGCTGCGCCCATTATGCCCTCGTGATTCTGCGTGCCCGTCTCGACTCGCTCCGGCGCTTCGTCGGGCGCAGGCACGAGTTTCGGAAAGTCGAGCGCAGCGAGCAGGTCATGCTTGCCCCACAGCACGCCGATGTGTGGGCCATAAAATTTGTAAGCCGAGCAGGCGAGCAGATCGCAGTCGAGTGCTTGCACATCCGGCAGCACGTGCGGCGCATAATGCACGGCATCAACGAACAGCAGCGCGCCGACCGCATGCGCCAACTCGGCCGCGCGCCGCACATCAGTGAGCGTGCCGAGCGCATTCGACGCCGCGCCGACGGCCACAAGGCGGGTGCGTTGATTGATCTTCTGCGCAAAATCATTCCAATCCAATTGTCCCGTTTCAGGCCGCATGCGCACTGTCTGCACCACCACGCCACGCTCACGCGCGAGCGCGTGCCACGGCGCGACGTTCGCATGATGATCAAGCTCAGTGACGACGATCTCATCGCCTGCGACGAGTTGGCGGCCGAGCGCGCGGGAGAGATGGTAGGTGAGCGTGGTCATGTTCGCGCCGAAGGCGATCTCTGCGGGCACGGCGTTGAGGAAATCGGCTAGCGTCGCGCGGGCCGATTCAATAAGCTCGTCAGTCTCCGCGCTCGTCGGATATGCCCAATGCGTGTTGGCGTTGTGGTGATAGAGATAATCATTCATCGCGGCCACGACGGCGCGCGGCACTTGTGTGCCGCCGGGGCCGTCGAAGTAAGCGACCGCGTGGCCGTTATATTCACGCGCGAGGGCAGGGAAGTGCGCTCTGATCTCTTCAGTTGAAGCGATGCTTGCCAGCGCAAGCTGCGTTGATTCCGTCATAGTTAATTGATTCCTAATTTAAAGCGAAACTTATGAGCTTGGGACAGAAGAAAAAGAGTTATCCACGAATCACACGAACAAATACGAAATTGTCCGACATCTCTTCGTGTTTGTTCGTGTGGTTCGTGGATTATTTCCGGGTTGTGTTCCAAACTCATAAGGACTGATTTAGTTGCGCGTGCGTTAATCAGCCGCGACCGGTTCGGGTTTGTCGGGTAACTGGTAAAACTCACGCGCTGGTTTGAGCGGACGTAGCAACCAATAGGGGCGGCGCGAGCCGTCGGGCGAATGCTGATCGGCGGAGCGCGTCTGCGCGAGCCAGTTGCGATAAGCGGCGCGGGATTTTTCCACGTCCACGTGTATGTCGCCATAGGCGTCGGTCGGCGCGGCCTTCGTTACGCGCACCGCTTGATGCCAGCAGTGTTGCCCGGAGATCGGATCGGGATGCACGGGGAAGGTCAGATTCTGATGTACGCCCACGTCCGTCCACCAGAGGCGCAAGGTGTCGGGATCGGCCGACTCGTAAGGGGCGACGCCGCGCTCGCGTTTCAATCCCCACTCGTCGCCCTCGTGTTGCAGCGCGACGGTCGCCATCATCTGTCGCTGCCCCGCGTCCTTCAATTTCCAACGCCCCATATGGTGACTGCACGCGACGATGCCCGGCTTGATGCCTTCCGTCACCCATGCGCGCACGACGAAGTAACCGATCTCCGATGATACGCGCACGAGATCGCCCGTCTGCACGTTGAGCCGCGCGGCGTGCGTCGGATGCAGCCACAGCGGATTGGTATGCGCGATCTCGTCGAGCCATTTGGCGTTGGCGCTGCGCGTGTGTATCTGCACAGGCAGACGGAAGGTGGAGATCAGCACCGTCTGATCGGGCGCGAGATTGTCCGGGTGGATGTGACTCTTGATGTAGGTCGGCAACGCCCATTCGGGCCAGCCCCAATCGGCGAGCGTGCGCGAATAGAACTCAAGCCGGCCGCTCGGCGTCGGAAAGCCGCGCAGGATTTGCCCGTCAACTTCGACGCCGACCATGCGCCGGTTGTCCGCGTCGCCATCGGGCGTCGGGATCGGCACGACGTTTGGTGACGCGGGCTTGGCCGCGCGCGTATAGACACGTTTGAAACGATCCACGCGCACATCTTCAAGTTCTTCTGCGGGCACGACCGCTTCATACACCGCGCCCGTTTTCTTGCTGATCTCGAACGCGCCATAGCGGCGCATGAAGGCGAGCGGCGTTAAGTTTTCCTGCGCCGCCGCTTCGGGCAGACCGGGCACGGAGTTCTCAAAAATGTGCCCGTAGTATTCGTCCACGTTCAGCCGCTCGCCCGGTCGCGCTTTTGACTCGGCGAACTGGCGGATGCCGAGTGCGCCGTCGGGATCAATGCGCCAAGTTAATTCAAGCCAGAACTCATTCTCTTCCCAGACCTCGCCGGGATTGACGGTGCGTGTGTCCTTGATCTCTTCGCCCAAGCGTTCACGCGCGGCGCGCAGCACGGGTTGGCGAAAGCCGAGCCATTGCGCATCGTGCGTCTCGTAAGAATGTATGTCGTGGCGTTCCGAGCCGTGCCCCATCGGCAGAATATAGTCGGCGAAGTAGGCGGTCTCGTTCCACGTCGGCGTGAGCGCAATGTAGCAACCGATCTTGCGCTCGTCCGTCAACATCTCGATCCACGAGAAGCCGTCGGGGTTCGTCCAGACGGGGTTATAGACGCGCGTGAAATAGACATCAACTTTGCCGCGCCCTTCATGCAAAAAGTGCGGCAGCAAAAACGATAGCTCGTTCATCGCGAGCGGGTACTCACGCGGCCACGTCAACTCGTTCCACGTGCGCGGATGCGGCGGCGAATAGATCGGCTTCGGCACGAACTTATTCCACGCATTTGGAAAGACGCCGCCTTCAGTGGCGACCGCGCCGAGCAATGCATTCAGCATGAACAACGTGCGCGCCACCTGCCAGCCGCCGCTATTGCCCGCCGCCGCGCTGCGCCAGTTGTGACTCGAAAAACGTGTGCCCGCTGTAGCCACGACCGCCGCGATCTCTGCGAGCGTGCTGGCTTCGACGCCTGATTCCTGCGCGGCGAAGTCGAACGTGTAATCACGGTAAAGCTCTTTCAGCACAGACTCGAAATTCTCGAACGTCGTCTCCACTTCCGGCCGCTCGACCGCGAGATACTCTTCCCAGTTCCACCAACGACGCACGAACTCGCGGTTATACAGCCCGTGCCCGATCAAATAATTCGCTATCGCCAACACGATGGCCGCCTCGCTGCCGGGATAGGGCGCGACCCAGTAGTCAGCGTGCGTCGCGGTGTTCGACAGCCGCGTGTCGAACACGATCACCTTCGCGCCTTCGGCTTTCGCTGCGATGATGCGTTGCGCGTGCGGGTTGAAGTAATGGCCGGTCTCAAGGTGCGAACTGATCAGAAAGATGACTTTCGCGTTCGCATGATCGGGACTCGGCCGATCTAAGCCCATCCAGTATTGATAACCGGCGCGACTATTCGACGAGCAGACGTTCGTGTGCGAGTTGTGCCCGTCCACGCCCCACGCGGCCAGCACGCGCTCGGTAAACCCATCCTCGCCGGGGCGGCCGACGTGATACATGATTTCGTTGTGTCGCTGCTCTATGATCGCGGTGCGGATGCGCGCGGCGATGTCGTTCATCACCTCGTCCCAA
>JANMAD010000357.1:0-7015 GCA_031359515.1 Acidobacteriota bacterium
GGCAAAGTGCGCGGCAAATATGTCGAGCGATTTCGAGCGGGGACAAACTTAGTGTTGCTTGACCCAGATGTTGCACAAGCCTTCCCCAATGCCCAAGCTGTGAATGAAGCTTTGCGTTTACTAATCAGAGTGGCAAAGAACCAAACGTCTAGTGAAGGTTGAAGCTGTTAGCCTCTACCGAACAACTCATTCGAGCGGACTGGCCGGTAGCCGGCTTGTTATCACTCTTCCGCTGATGAAAGGTGGAGGCTGTTCGCGAGCAGTCGCTCAATTTGGGCGTTACGCCCGCCGGATTGTGCGAAAGAGCGACACCTGACAGCCTGTTGCATTGCGGGCCGAGCATAGAGACAGAACGGCCCCGGTGTCAAACATATTCCAACCGGCAGCGCTCATTGCTGTAGCGCACATAGAGCAACTAACGATACTCACCACCAAGCCACGAAGGACACAGGCATAGCAAAGTCTCCTTTGTGTCCTTCGTGGCTTGGCGGTTTTCTTCGTCACTCTTCGCCGACCTGTGCAACTTCCTGTTTGCGATAATGCGCCACCATGGACTCCAGCGTCAGTTGATCTTCAATCGTCAGTTCGGTGAACATCATGCCGAAACCGACTCCGGGCATGTGGTAGCGGACTTCGCCGCGCAGGACATTGACTTCAGGTAAACCAAGTCGCAGAAAAACCTCTTGGCCCATGCTCGCCTCGGCGGCCGTCTGCACGAAACAGCCGCCGATGCTGAAGCTCGTGAGCCGCGCCTGCTGTGCGCACTCGGCGGTAAACCCCCAGTCAATGTAGAGTATGATTCTGACGCGCTCGTGCCTTCTTTTTTCACCCACAGATAGACCCTCACCTTTCCCCGCGCGGACACACCGGCAGTGTAAAATGACGGCCATGAGGAGTTGTCATGAATGGCATCAATACCTAACACAACCGCACGCCGGTTTCAAACCTGCACAGGGGCGCGGCGCACGACTGCCGTGGCCGGGAGCAAAATTGCTCTGCATGACGTAGCGAATTAATGTCGCGTGTTGGAAAAAATCGAAGAGAAATTCGCAGAGACGTTGTAATATCGCCCACCATGACAATGCAGCATGTATGCCCCCGTTTACTCCTACTCGCAGCCGTTCTAATGTGCCTGCAACTCTGCGCCTGTTCGTCTGCGCCGGGAAAGACGGATGCGGCCGGCGCACACGCCACGCCCGATCCTGCGCTCTTGCAACAGGCCGATGAATGCTACACCCAACGCGCCGACCTGAATCGCGTGCGCGCCGGGATCGCACTGCTCAGACGCGCACGCGCCGTTGCGCCGGGTGACTATGAAGCGGCGTGGCGGATGGCGCGGCTCGATTACACGTTGGGTGATCTGTCGAAGGATGACAAAGAGCGCGCGACCGCCTTTCGCGAAGGCATCGAGGCGGGCGAGACGGCCGTGCGCGCGGCGGCGAACAAACCGGAGAGCCATTTCTGGCTCGGCGCAAACTATGGCGGCTTCGCCGAGACACAGGGCGCGCTGGCCGGTCTCTCTTATGCCGAAAAGCTCCGACGCGAAATGGAGGCGGCGCAAAAACTCGATGTGAGCTTCTACGGCGGCAGCACCTACATGGTCTTGGGCCGACTCGATCTGGAAGTGCCGGAATGGCTCGGCGGTAACCGGCAACGCGCGCTCGCGACGTTGGAGCAGGGGCTGCAGTATGGGCCGCAGAACTCGCTCCTGCGCCTGCAACTCGCAAAAGCCTATGCGGCCAATAAACGGCCCGACGACGCGCGCAAACAATTGAACTTCATCCTCACCATGAAACCCGATCCGGACTATCTTCTCGAATACGAGCAGTGCGCGACCGAAGCACGCGCGTTATTGCAGAAACGTTTATAAGCGCAAACTTACAGCCACGCTCCCGACCCTATCTCTATCAGTCCGATTAATGACGCGCATGAGTGTCGCTAGCGAAGATGAACAGGGTGGGCGTTGGCGTGCGCTCGTGCTGTTGGCGTGCGCGGAACTACTCGGCATGACGTTGTGGTTCAGCGCGGCGGCCGTCGGGCCCGTCTTACAGCGCGAATGGCAATTGACGACGGCGCAAGCCGGTTGGCTCACGCTCGCCGTACAGCTTGGATTCGTTGTGGGCACGTTAACAAGCGCGCTCTTGAACTCGCCCGACGTGTTGAGCGCGCGGCGTCTGTTCGCAGTCGCGGCCGTACTCGGCGCGCTGACGAATGCGCTCTTCGGTCTCTACGCACACGAACTACACGCGGGTCTGCTGCTGCGTTTCCTGACGGGTGTCTGTCTGGCGGGCGTCTATCCGCCGGGGATGAAGTTGATGGCAACGTGGTGGCGGCGCGGGCGCGGCATGGCTCTCGGCGTGCTGGTGGGTGCGCTCACGCTTGGCAAAGCTTCGCCGTATCTCGTCAACGCTGTAGGCAGCGCGAACTGGCGCGTCAATGTGCTATTCATCTCCGCACTTGCGGTTATGGGCGGGCTGATCGTGTTGCTATTCGTCCGTGACGGTCCGTATGCGACGCCGACCGTGCCGTTTGATCTGGCGCAGGTCACACAGGTCTATCGGAATCGCGGTGTGCGCCTCGCCAACTTCGGCTACTTCGGCCACATGTGGGAGTTGTATGCGATGTGGACGTGGACGCCGGTGATGCTGCGCGCGAGTCTGCAAGGACGTGATCCGGCGCTCGCTGAATGGGCCTCGTTTCTTGTGATCGGGGCGGGCGCGGTTGGTTGTGTGGCTGGTGGACTGCTCGCGGATCGCATCGGGCGCACGTTGGTCACCTCGTGGGCGATGGCGTTGAGCGGCGCATGTTGTCTGCTCGTCGGCTTATTGTTTCAAGCGAGTCCGTGGCTGCTATTGCCCGTCATGGTTATCTGGGGCGCGACGGTTGTCGCGGACTCCGCGCAGTTCTCAAGTTGCGTAACCGAACTCGGCGATCCGCGATACATCGGCACTGCCTTGACGCTGCAAACTTGCCTCGGCTTTCTGCTGACGATTGTCTCAATCAATCTCATCCCCCTGCTCGTCGCCCACACGGGTTGGCGCTACGCCTTCGCCGCGCTCGCGCCCGGCCCCTGCCTCGGCATCTACGCGATGCTGCGCCTGCGTCGTCTGCCCGAAGCCGCGCAGATCGCGCAGGGGCGTAAATAATGAAAACAGTGACAAGTGACGAGTGATGAGGGACAAGCAAGAAGTTATTATCTTGTCACTCAGCACGCATCAAACGTCACTGTCTTACTCACCAGCGATGATAAGCGGGATGACCCGGTTTGACAGCGACGAATGTGCCGCGACAGGTGGCGCAGGTCTTATCATGCGCGATAAGCTTCGCCTCCACGATGGCGCGATCAGTTTGTGACTCAATGATGGTGGCCACAAGCTCGACCGGCGCGTCGGTCGGCGTCGGACGCAGGAGTTTGATGGCGTAGTCGGCGGTGACGGTGCAGGGTGGCGTAGTCAAGCCGCTCTGTTGCATCAGGTGATAAGTGGCGGCCCAGTTCGAGTGACAATCGAGCAGCGTGCCGATAATGCCGCCGCTCAGGACGCCGGGGAAGGCTTCGTACTGCGGCGCAGGCTGCCACTCGGCCACCACCTCTGCGCCGCGCACGAAGCTGCGAATGTGCAAGCCGGACGGGTTCGCCGGCCCGCAGCCGAAGCAAGCCATCTGCGGCGCATACTCTTCTTGTAAACTCTTCGTCATCGGTTGCTCCTCTTATACTATCGCTCGGCCGATCTGCGCCGCATCATAGCGCAGCCGATGCGTTTGCGGTACAACTCCGTTCATGGAACTAATGGCATGTCTTGACATTGATTGTGCGCCCGCCGCCGTTTGACGTGCGCGGCGCGCTCAGACGAAGATACGAGTTGTTGCCCGCGAATTTGCCGCGCACAACTCAAGCACGTGAGGTTAGCATTATGAATTCAACTTCGATGCCCAAACTGATCATCGGCCTTTGCCTCGTGCTCGCAACATTTTCAGTGCGAGCGCAGGACAAACCCGCGCCGCCGCCGGAGGAAGCCCCGGCTACGGTCGCGCCGCCTGCGCCGAAAAAAGCGAACGCGCGCCCGGCCGTGCAAGTCGAACCAACCGGCGAGCCGTTCGATAAAGCGACCGCGACGGAGATGTCCGGGCAGTGTGTGCTGCTAGAGACCGAAGCGGGCGCGATCCAGTTGGAGATGCTGGCGGATTTCGCCCCCGAAACGGTGCGTAATTTTCTAAATCTGGTCGCCACCGGCGCGTTCGACACAACGACGTTCAGCCGCGTCGTGCCCGGTTTCGTCGTGCAAGGGGGTGTCCTTGCCACCCGCATAAAAATCACGCCAGAGCTAGCCGAGCGGGCGCGCCGCACGATCATGGACGAGCCGAACCACGTCGAGCACGTGCGCGGCATCGTCTCGATGGCGCGGCCTGATACGCCGAACGGCGCGACCACGAGCTTTTTTATCCTCGTGGGCGATGGAGCGCACTTGAACGGCAAGTTCGCGGCCTTCGCGCGTGTCATCAGCGGCATAGACGTGGCGGATGCGATCAATCATGCGCCGGTGGAGGAGGAGAAACCGACCAAGCCTGTGCGTTTGAAGCGCGCCCTTGTCTTCGCATGTCCGAATCGCGGCACGAATGCGGCCCCCATCCCACCGCAACAGTAGAGCCAGCAAATAACAGGAGCGCAGAGACAGTCACATGAGCACAGCCCCGAATAAAATCATCTACTCGATGGTCGGTGTCGGCAAGTATTACGACAAGAAGCCCGTCCTCAAAGACATCTACCTCTCATATTTTTATGGCGCGAAGATCGGCGTCATCGGGCTGAACGGTTCGGGCAAAAGCTCGCTGCTCAAAATCATCGCAGGCGTGGACAGAGAGTTCGTCGGCGAGACCGTGCCGTCGCCCGGTTACACCGTCGGCTATCTCGAACAGGAGCCGCGCCTCGACGAGACGAAGTCCGTGCGCGCAGTCGTGGAAGAAGGCGCGCAGGAGACGGTCGATCTATTAAACGAGTTCGAGCAGATCAACGAGCAGTTCGCGCTGCCGATGAGCGACGACGAAATGTCGGCGCTGTTGGAACGGCAGGGCGCGGTGCAGGAAAAGCTCGACGCGGCGGATGCGTGGGACTTAGACAGCCGGCTTGAATTGGCGATGGACGCGCTGCGTTGTCCGCCGGGCGATACACAAATCAAAGTGCTGTCGGGCGGCGAACGTCGCCGCGTCGCGCTCTGTCGGCTGTTACTGCAAAAGCCCGACATACTTTTACTCGACGAGCCGACGAACCACTTAGATGCCGAGTCGGTCGCGTGGCTTGAGCAACATTTGCAGCAATACGCGGGCACGGTCATCGCCGTCACGCATGATCGTTATTTTCTCGACAACGTGGCGGGCTGGATTCTCGAACTTGATCGCGGGCAGGGCATTCCGTGGCAGGGCAATTACTCTTCCTGGCTCGAACAGAAAGAGCAGCGGCTTGCGCGCGAGGAGAAGACGGAGGGCGAGCGGCGCAAGACTTTGCAGCGCGAGCTTGAATGGATCAGGATGTCGCCGAAGGCGCGCCATGCTAAATCGAAAGCGCGCATCAATGCTTATGAGACGTTAGTCGCGCAGGAGAGCGAACGCCGCGCGCAGGAACTTGAGATTTACATTCCGGCGGGGCCGCGGCTCGGCGATGTCGTGATCGAAGCGCAGCACGTGAGCAAGGCATACGGCGAGAGGTTGCTCGTTGACGACATGACGTTCCACCTGCCGCCCGGCGGCATCGTCGGCATCATCGGCCCGAACGGCGCGGGCAAGACGACGCTCTTTCGGCTCATCACGCATCAAGAGCAACCCGACGAGGGCACGATCCGCGTCGGCGAAACGGTCAAGATCGCTTACGTGGATCAGAGCCGCGACACGCTTGCGCCGGACAAATCGATCTGGGAAGAAATTTCCGACGGTCTCGATGTCGTCACGCTCGGCACACGCCAAGTGAACTCGCGGGCTTACGTCGCGCGCTTCAACTTCGCGGGCACGGATCAACAGAAGAAGGTCGGCACGCTCTCAGGCGGCGAGCGCAACCGCGTGCATCTGGCGAAGGTGCTGAAAGAGGGCGCGAACGTGTTGCTGCTCGATGAGCCGACCAATGATCTCGACATCAACACGATGCGCGCACTGGAAACCGCGCTCGAAAATTTTGCCGGTTGCGCCGTCGTCATCAGCCACGACCGTTGGTTTCTCGACCGCATCGCCACCCACATACTCGCCTTCGAGGGCGACAGTCGCGTCTACTGGTTCGAGGGCAACTACTCAGAATATGAAGCCGACCGGCACGCGCGGCTCGGCGCGGCAGCCGATCAGCCGCACCGGATCAAGTACCGGCAACTGACGCGGGATTGATTGATGACGAGCGATTCAGGGCGGATGATCATCAAGACTGGCTGCTGCGGCTTTCGCCTCGCGCGCACCGAGTATATGCGCGAGTTCGCGGCTGTCGAAGTGCAGCAGACCTTTTATCAACCGCCGCGCATTGAGACGCTCTCGCGCTGGCGTGCAGAAGCGCCGCCTGATTTCGAGTTCACACTCAAGGCGTGGCAACTCATCACGCATGAAGCCCGCAGCCCGACCTATCGCCGGCTGAAGCGCGAGTTGACCGATAAAGAACGCGAGGAAGTGGGTGCGTTCCGCTGGACGAAGATCGTGCGCGAGGCGTGGGCGACAACGCTCGCTGCGGCCCAAGCGCTCGGCGCAACGCGCGTGCTGTTTCAATGCCCCGCGAGTTTCACGCCGACCACCGCGCACGTTGGCAACGTGCGCAAGTTCTTTACGAAGATCAAGCGCCCGCCCGGTCTTGTCTGTCTATGGGAGCCGCGCGGCGACTGGCCACGCGAGTTGTTGATTGAGTTGTGCCGCGAGCTTACGCTCGTCCACGTCGTTGACCCGTTTGCGGCGCGCACGGTCACGCCGGAGCAGTGTTATTTCCGATTGCACGGGCGCGGCGGTTGGCGCTATCAGTATGAGGACGAAGAGTTGTTAGAGTTGTTAGAGATGC
>JANMAD010000430.1:0-2271 GCA_031359515.1 Acidobacteriota bacterium
GGGCGGCTCTACCAACAGTACGCGCGCATGGTGCATGGCATTCTGCTGGCGCGTGTGCCGTATGCGGAAGTAGATGATCTCGTGCAGGACGTGTTTCTCGTCGCGTTGCGCAAGATCGACACGTTGCGCGATGCGGAACGCTTCGGCCCCTGGCTGGCGATGATCACGCGCAATCGCGCGATGGATTTTCATCGCCGCTCGCGCGAGATGACGGAGCTACCCGAAACGCTAGCGCAGATAAGCACGCCGCACGCGGAGGCGAACGAGGCGTTGGCGTTGATCCGTGAGTTGCCGGAAGCGTACCGCGAGCCGTTGATCCTGCGCTTTGTCGAAGGCATGACGGGGCCGGAGATCGCGGCGCGGACGGGTCTCGCGCCCGCGTCGGTGCGCGTCAACATACATCGCGGCATGAAGTTGCTGCGGGCGCGGCTGCAAGGGGCAGGCGCGAAGGAGCATTGAAGTTATGAGCGACTATCTCTGGGACAAGACGGGCGAGCCGGAAGAGGATGTGGCGCGGTTGGAGCAGTTGCTCGGCACGCTCCGCCACGAGCCGCGCCCGTTCGTGCTGCCCGCAGACTTCAGCGCGCAGACGGCGCGCAGCACCTTTCGGCCGCAGCAACGGCCATTCGTCTGGCAACGGCTCGCCCTCGCCGCCTCGCTCCTCCTAACGTTGCTCGCGGGCGCGTGGCTCATCGTGCGCTTGCAGCGCCCGGAGGTGCGGCACGAGTCCGTGCAACAGCGCACCAACGCGCCGGTCGAACGTGCGCCCGAACAAGCGCCACAGCAGCAAGCGGTCAACGCGCCCGACGAGAAAGAACAGTTGGCCCCGCAGTCGAACGCGACACCGATCATCGCGCATGTTAACTATCGTCACACAAAGCGCGTCTTTAATCGTGCCGCCGCGAATGCGAAACGGCGTGCGCGGCAAGAGTTGATAAACCAGCAGCAGGAGCAGGTCGCAAACATGACGCCACAGCAAAAAGAGGCGACCGAGCAACTGCTGCTCGCCCTGCGTATCGCCAGCGCCAAATACAACTACGCGCAGCGCGAAGTACAAGAGTTGAGCGCGGCCCGTAAGCCGGAGACAAGATAACTTTCATCCAGTTCGGAGTGAACGCAATTATGAAAAACTACGCTTTGCTGAAACTAATCATCCTCGCGCTCATCGTCTGCGCCGCCGGCGCGACGACCCACGCGCAGACGCATTACCCCGCGCAGTTGCAGATCGAAAGTCTGGAATCGCTCGCGGCTAAAGCGAATCAAGTGGTGGATGTGAATCTGCCCGAATCGCTGTTGCGGCTCATCCCCGTCGGTGCTATCAAAATCAATGACACCGACGCACATAACGTTAGTACGAAGGAACTAAAAGAGATCATCGCCGGCCTCAAGGGCGTCTATGTCAAGAACTTCGAGTTCATCAACGAGGGCGAGTACACCGACGCCGACATCGCGCCGATCCGCGCGCAGTTGAAGATGCCGGGCTGGGCGCGTTTCGTCAACGTGACAAACAAGCGCGAGCATCGCAACATCGAGGTCTATTTAATGACCGCACCGCAGGGCGCGCGCGTCGAAGGGCTGGCTATTCTCGCCGCCGAGCCGAAGGCGCTGACGGTCGTCAACATCGTCGGCATCATTGACATCGAGAAGCTGAGCAAACTCGAAGGGCAGTTCGGCATCCCCGAACTCGACATCGAGGCGGACAAGCCGGACGAGAAAAAGCCGGAGAAGTCGCCAACCAACGCTACCGCGCCCACTGCCGCCACGAAGAAACCATAAGTAGGGAGGTTTACGCCCGTGCCATATAGCAGACGAAACCTCTTGCTGCTGCTGCTCAGTCTCTGCGTCTGCGCGTCGTCGGTCGGCGCGGTGGGCGGGGGCAAAGAGGCCGAATACAACACGGTCGTGCGGCTCATCGAATCGTACTACCACGTCAAGCACAGAGGTGTCCCTGTGCTGGCCAACATCGGCATGAAGACGGCGAAGATAGTCTCTGCGGACGTACGCAAAGTAATGCGCTTCGGCGATTTCAAACTGGCGATCTTTGAGGATCAGGATTTCACCGCGCGCGACGGCTTCGTCGAATTTCATCAACAGTTGCGCCAGACCTTGCAGCCCGACTGGTCGCCGCTCCTCGCCGTGCGCGCACGTGATGAAGGCTTGACTTACACCTTCGCGAAAGAGGACGGCAATAAATATAAGGTGCTGATCATCGCGCTCGCGCAACGCGACGGCACGGTGCTGCAAGTCGATCTCAACCGGGACGAGTTCTTC
>JANMAD010000462.1:0-2558 GCA_031359515.1 Acidobacteriota bacterium
GATAAAGTTAGTTCGGCTTATGTGAGCGAGAAGATTAGCGTCATGCCCTCGTTCGCCGGTTCGCTCGGCGCGCATACGGCTATCGGGACGCTGCCGCTCGTCTATTTCGGCAACGAAGCGCAGAAGGCTCGCTACCTGCCCCGGCTCGCGAGCGGCGAATGGATCGCGGCCTATGCGTTGACCGAGTCGGGGTCAGGTTCGGACGCGCGCGCCGCCCGCACGAAAGCCACTTTGAACGCCGACGGCACGCACTACCTCCTCAACGGCCAAAAGATGTGGATCACCAACGGCGGGTTCGCCGACGTGTTTACCATCTTCGCGAAAGTTGACGGCGAGCGATTCACTGCTTTCATCGTCGAGCGCGAGATGGGTGTGGTGAGTGGTCGGGAGGAGCCGAAGCTCGGCCTCGACGGCTCCTCCACAACTGCTCTCATTCTGGAAAACGTGCGCGTGCCAATTGAGAACGTGCTCGGCACGGTGGGCGAAGGGCACAAGGTCGCCTTCAACATCCTCAACCTCGGTCGGCTCAAACTCGGCACGCGCAACATCGGGAGCGCGAAGCAAGCCCTGACTCGCGCGGCGCGGTATGGGGTCGAACGTCGACAGTTCGGCAAGTCAATCTCTGAATTCGGTTTGATCAAACAGAAGCTTGGCGAGATGGCCGTGCGCTGTTACGTCGGCGATGCGATGGTGTACCGGACACTCGGCGACGTTGATCGCGCGCTCGAAGCGGTCACCGCCGAAGACACGGCGCGGGTACTAAAGATCATCGAGAGTTTCGCCGTCGAGTGCTCTATCAACAAGGTCTGGACGAGTGAGGCGCTCGCCTTCGTCGTTGACGAGGCGGTACAAATTTATGGCGGCTACGGCTACTCGAAAGAGTTTCCCGCCGAGCGCGCCTATCGCGATGCACGCATCACGCGTATCTACGAAGGCACAAACGAAATCAACCGCCTCATCATCCCGACACGCCTTTTGAAGAACGCGGCGACGGCGCATCTCTTTAACGAAGAGGGAGTAAAGCACGCCATTGAAAACACTGACGATTCTCTAACGCCAGTGGAAAAGATGTTCTCCGCCGAACGCGAGCTGCTAACCCGCGCCAAACGATTAGTTATCTTCACGCTGGGTCGCGCGAAGAAAATTTATGGTGATGCGTTGGCGGGCGAACAGGAAGTGCTCGGACATGTTGCCGACATTGCCACGGAAGTTTATGCGCTCGAGAGCGCGCTCCTGCGGACGGAGAAGTTTGTCGCCGCGCGCGGTGAAGTTGAAAGCACAACACCCATTGACATCACTCGTGTCTACGCCAGCGATGCGGCGGATCGGATGGAACATTCGGCCAAGCAGATTGTGGCTGCGCTCGCAGACGACGCGGAGGCCACACACCTTCTCGACGCGGTGCGACGACTCACGCGACATGCGACCATCAACACTGTCGCGGCTCGGCGGCGTATCGCCGCTGCAGTCGTCAAGGCGGGTCGTTATCATTTGTGAGCGCGGTCAAAGGATTGCTCAAAAACTTTCACTCAATTCTTATTTTCAATCTATTCTCGCTGCCAGCCTTGAGCAATTAACGAATAGTTCCAACATGAGCACTCGAACCTACCCGCCCGGCCCGAAGAGTTTTATTCCCGGAGTACAGTTGCTCGCCTTCACACGCGACCTGCTCGAGCTCCTGACAAACGCGGCGCGCACCTACGGAGATGTCGCTTTTACGCTCGACACGTACACGCATCTCGTCCTTGCACTCAGAACAGATGCGGCCGAGAAGTCGGAAAAACTCTTATAGCGGTTCAGCTATGAGTGTACGGGATAGCCGCAACTGGCAAACCAGCCCGCCACGTCCTCCGCCGTGACGCTCAACAAGGCCGCCTTCAACGCGGCTTCTAGTGCTTCCCGAGTTCGCGCCTTCGCCGCGCGCAAGGCCGTCTTGATTTTCGACCAACATTTCTCTATCGGATTAAAATCCGGCGAATACGGTGGCAAATAACTCACCCTGGCTCCCGCCGCTGCAATCAACTCCTGGATGCCCGCCACCTTGTGCGCTCCTAAATTATCCATCACCACCACGTCGCCAGCAGAGAGCGTCGGACACAACACTCTTTCCACATAAGTCTTAAAGACCAGCGCATCCACCGCTCCTTGAATCGTCATTGGAGCAGAAACACCAGCGAGCGAAATGGCTGCCAGCAGCGTGATGTTTGCGCCGTAATTGTGCGGCACGCGATCTACGACTCGTGCGCCCGGTGCGGCCCGACCAAACAATCTCGTCATGGCAATCGAACTGCCCGCTTCATCCAAAAACTTCCGCCGTTCGACCACTTCCCGCATGATTTCCGCTTGATACTCACGCCGCTTCTCCTGCACCCGTTCCGTTTCTTGTTCGGCAGCGTGGATCGTCTTTTTTTTTCGCGGCAATGACAGCCGCCGCAACTCCACGCTCATCGTTGCCAGTGAAACTTGTGGTTTGTTGGTTTCGCCGGCAACTTTGTTGACTAACTCGGCGAGCGTCAGGTCGGGTTGTGCGGCGATGGCAGCGCGAATCAACTTTTCAT
>JANMAD010000469.1:0-5584 GCA_031359515.1 Acidobacteriota bacterium
GCTGACGCCGGTCTGGATGCTCGGCCTCTCGCTGCTCTACGTGGACGAGCGCATGCGGCACGAAGGCTACGACATCGAACTGCTCGCGTTGACCCGGCTCGGCGAGATGCCCGCGCTGCCCGACGGGCGCAGCGCGCCGCTTGCCCCCGCACTCGTCGGCCAACGCAACGCGGTCAGCACAAAATGATCTCGTCCACGCGCACACGCTCCGGCTATCAACTGCTCAGCGCGCTCCTGCTCTTGTTCAGTGCGGGCGGCGCGGTGCGCGCAATGTCGCTCAAGGATTATCACGCGCGCGTGGCGCAGGCTGACGGCTCGTTGTCCGCGTTGTTCAATCTGTATGCGGCGGTGAAGCAGAACGAGGGCGCGGTGCTTGCGCCGGAGTTTCAACGGCGACAAAGTACATTGCTGGCTGAACTGCGGGCCGCGCTGCCCGCGACTGAACAGGTCGAATGGGCCGGTCGTGCGCTCGACGTTGATAATCGTTGGCTGCCAGCAGAGCTTGACGCTTTCACGCAATTGCCGGCCACGCCCGTCGCGCCGCGCACAGCCGCGCTCACGCGCATAGACGCGCGCATCCACGCGCTCTACGAACGGCTCGCTGAAGTCGAACGGGCCGCGCAAGCCACGCACGACAAAGCGGCCGAGAAGGGCCGCCTGCACGCCATTCTGCAACGGCCTGAATTCAACGAACAGCCCGCGCAGGGTAGCGCGCTCGCACAACTCTGGGAGCGTTTCCTGAAATGGTTTCGCAGCCTATTGCCCGCACGCCGTCCGATGCAACCGGGCACGTCTATGTTCATCTCGCAAGCGGCCCGCGCGCTCGTCTATGCTCTATGCGTCGCGCTCATCGCCTTCGTGCTATGGCGTTACGGCCCGCGCCTCGCGCGGCGCACGCTCACGCGCGAACGCGAGCGCGCGGCCCGCGTCGTGCTGGGCGAACAACTCGCGCCCGAACAGACGCCCGCGGATTTATTGCGCGCGGCCGAACAACTCGCACGCGGCGGCGATCTGCGCGGCGCGATGCGCAAGGCTTACATCGCGGTGTTGTGCGAACTGGGCGAGCGCAAAATCTTACGCCTCGCGCCGCACAAGACCAATCGCGATTATCTGCGCGCCCTGCGCGCTGACGCCCGTCTCTTCCAAACGGTGCAGCCGCTCACCCATGCTTATGAGCGCCACTGGTACGGCCTCGTGCCCGCGCGCGACGCAGACTGGGCGGAATTCCGCGCGCAGGCCAATTTAGTGACAAGTGACGAGTGACGAGTGACGAGTGACAAGCAAGAGCTTGTCTTAACTCGCCACTTGTCACTTGTCACTCGTCACTGTTCTTCAATGCGCGAACGTCTCTTCATCATCGGCTCAATCGTCGTGCTGCTCGTGCTGCTCGTGGGGCTGAACGCGGCCTCTTATGTGCGCGTCGAGCGCGAGCCGGAGTTGGAGATCAAGCCCGACCGCTCGACCTACAATGCAGGCCCGACCGGCACGCGCGCCCTCTATCAATATCTTATTGAGTCCGGGCAACAGGTCGTGCGTTGGCGCGAACCCATTGCCGCGTTGACTGACGCAAAACATAGGCGACCTGAAACGTTCGTCATCGTCGGCCGCTTGCGCACGCCGTACACGAAAGAGGAAGCGGATAAACTGCGCCAGTGGGTCGAAGCGGGCGGGCAACTCGTCGTGATTGATCGCACGCCGGATGCTTCATTGTTGTTGCCGCCGGCCGATAACTACACGCTCTCCGCGGACGTGGCGGCTGTGCCAAACGACGACGTGCGCGCCGAAGATATAGAGAGTTTGACGGCCGGCACGAAGCCGCTCGCGCCGACGCAACCCACCTTGCTGATGCGCGACGTTGAGCGGATCGCACCCTCGCGTTTTGCCGGTCGTTTGCGCCTCAAACCCCTTGCGCCGGCTGACAGTTCGGCGCAGACCAAAACGAACGCGACCGTGTACGGCGCGGACGACGAGAGCGAGACGGAAGAAGATGCCGAGCCGCCGCCGCCAAAGCCGCCGCCAGCAAAGCAGGGCACGACGCCTGCGCCGCCGACGGGGCCGACGGTTGTGGTAGCAGACGACGCAACGCAGAGTGAGCCTGAGGCGAAAGAGCCGCCGCCTTCGGGCGCGCCGTTCCTGCATCTGGCGGATGAGCAAGGCGCGCTCGTCGCCGACTACTTGCGCGGGCGCGGGCGCGTCACCATCTTGAGCGATCCGTTCATCGTCGCGAACAACGGCATCGAGCGCGCGGACAATCTACAACTCGCGTTGAACCTCATTGCGGGCCGCGCCGGCCTGATCGCCTTCGACGAATATCATCAAGGGCACGCCGTCACCGAGAATGAGCTGGCCGCCTACTTCGCGGGCACGCCCGTGCTAGCGTTGTGCGGCCAAGCACTGCTGCTCGTCTGCGCACTCGTCTGGACGCGCGGGCGCAGATTCGCGCGGCCCTTGCCTGCGCCGCACACGGATCGCCGCTCGCAACTTGAGTTCGTCGCCTCGATGGCCGAACTGCAACAACGCGCACGCGCCTACGACCTCGCAGTGGAGAACGTCTATGCGCGCACACGTCGCGCGCTCGCCCGCTACGGTGGCGTTGCGCAGACCGGCTCGCGCGCACAACTCGCCGCCCGCGTGGCCGCACGCTCCGGGCTGAACAAAGATGAACTGGAAACGCTCATGTGCGAATGCGAAGACACCATCAACGGCGCGCCGACGAACGCGCGCCGCGCCCTCGCGCTCGTCCACCGCCTGCGCGAACTCGAGCGCACACTCGGCATACGCATGCGTGCGCGAGAGATCAAGCAAGCGGCATCGCGCTAACCCATGAGAATTTTATTCGTGCTTGTTTGATCGGCGCACAAAGAGTAAAACTACTTGACCCAAACGTTATCAGCGGAATCAAACTGATAAGGAGCAATCGGCCTGTTTCGTCTGCGCTTCATGTTCCGCGTCGTCGCTTACCTCGCTTGTGCATTAGCTGCACCTGTCGGCGCGGCGCAGGAGCGTGAGAGCGCACCCCCTACGCCTGCATACGTTATTGAGATCGGCAAAGAGGACGGTTGCATGTTCGCTCCCGTTGGCCGGGCCGATAAGTTGGGCGCGCTTCTTTACACGTTGCCGCTGCCAGCGGCACAGCCAGCCGACGGCATAGCGCCGCCAGCCTCGCTGGTCACATTCTACGCGCAAGCAAACGGTGACGTGTGGAACGTCAAAGTGTTCGTAGGGCGCGGCGAGTTTTTCGACGCCGGCGGTCAGCAGGTCGCTTCTTTTGCTACGCGCACAGGTGAGCGCGTGTTGATAAATGAGGTGACGCGCTTTGGCCTCAGTCCGTTCCGCGTCGCAGTCGTCAACGTTTTGGGTCAGTCGGCGCATGCGCCGCGCTTCAGCAACAGAATGCAGTCCGTCATCGCCGAAAAAATCGAAGCCAAAGTCTTGCCCGATCCTTATCGCGTTTTCCTCAGAAATAACGCCAGCAAGGATGTGCTGGCCGTCCAGTACAACACATATAAAGGTCGTCAGTTAATGTTCTTAAAGTGGCTTGAGGCAGGCCCCGACCAGCCGCTGATCAAGGCAGGCGACATGTATCAACTCGACGTGCTGAGCGAAGATCACACCTGCGCGGAGGCGAGCGGTTATCGCCCCGCCCAATCAGACAAGATTGAACTGATTACGGCCGTCTTTGCCGATGGTTCTTACGAGGGCGCGCCGGGACTGGCCGCCATGATCAAGGGCGATGCAATTGGTAATAGGAAACATTTGGCGCGCGTCGTGGCCGCGCTGAACGAATTGAGCAGTCGGGAAGTCCTCTCATCCGCGCAAGTGATTTATGAACTAAGAGCCTTGGTCGCGATGCTGGATGAGACGGCAGATTCTTATCTGATGGATGAATTGCAAAGCGACTTTCCCATGCTAGGCCCGGAGTCCATCCCCGCGCTAAGCCGTTATCTCCGGCACGGGCAGCATGAAGTCAAAAGCTACTTGCTCGGCGACGTAGGGCAACTGGAAAGTGCGGCCGGTAAGACCGAGAACGAGAAAGCTATCGCGGTGTGGCTGCCGCGGACGAAGGCGAAGTATGAGTACTGGCTCGCGGTGGCCGAGAGGCTGACCGCACATTAACATTTTGCGCAATCGAGCTACTTAGAAAGGAACGTGACGGGACATGCGGCCGCGGGCAGGTTGAGTCGCCACTTGCTCGACAGCGCCACCTGTTCTGCCTCTCCAATGCTACAAAACGTCTCCTCAACTATCGAGCACATCAACACGGAACTGCGTAAGGTCATCATTGGGCAGGGCGAGGTGATCGAGCAGGTGTTGGTCGCTATCCTTGCGGAAGGGCACGCGCTGATCGAGGGCGTGCCGGGCACGGCGAAGACTTTGCTTGTGAAAACGCTGGCGCGCATCATCGGCGCGGACTTCGGCCGCATACAGTTCACGCCCGATCTGATGCCGTCGGACATCACGGGCACGAACGTCTTCAACACGGCCACATCAGCGTTCACCCTGCGCCGCGGCCCCGTCTTCACGGACATCCTGCTCGCCGACGAGATCAATCGCACGCCGCCGAAGACGCAGGCCGCTTTGCTTGAAGCGATGGAAGAGCGACAGGTGACGATTGATGGCGAACTGCATCCACTCTCGCCCTTGTTCACCGTGCTGGCGACCGAGAATCCCATCGAGTATGAAGGCACGTATCCGCTGCCCGAAGCACAGCTTGATCGCTTCCTCTTGAAGATCATCCTCGACTATCCGAGCGCGGACGAAGAGGCGCGCATCGTCGCCGCGTGGGACGCGGGCTTCAACGCGCGCCGGCTCGATCAAGTTGACATCCACGCGCTTGAAGAGCCGGACGCCATCTCGCACTGTCGCGCCGAAGTGCGGCGCACGCGCATGGAGCCGGGCGTGCAGGCTTACGTCGTGCAGATCGTCCGGCGCACACGCGAGCATCCGGCCGTCGCTTATGGCGCGAGTCCGCGCGCAGCCGTGGCGTTGCTGCTCTGCGCGAAGGCGCTCGCCGCGATGCGCGGGCGCGAGTTCGCCACGCCCGACGACGTGCGCGACATCGCTCGCCCTTGTCTGCGCCATCGCTTAACTTTGCGCGCGGAAGCCGAGCTTGACGGCGCGACGCCCGACGGGGTGATTACAGATATTCTAAACACGGCGGAAGTGCCGAGATAAGAAGACCTCACGCAAAGGCGCAAAGCCGCAAAGGAGAACGCAAAGAAGTTGCCTGTTGCTCCTTGGCGTCTTGCTTTGCGGCTTTGCGCCTTTGCGTGAGGCATAATATGTGCGCAATCGCTCAAGCTTGAACTCAAATTCTGAGGAGTCCCCACAAATGAAACGCTACTTGATCGCCTTCATCATCGCGCTCTGTTGCGCGCTCAACCTGCAAGTCATTTCCAGTTCGCGCGCGTTCGCGCAGCAGAAGCAAAAGAAGCCGGTGGCGAAAGCGCCGAAGCCGGCGGCGACGCCGGGCGAAGGCGGCACGACCGGGCAGACGCAGAATCCTGCGCAGCAACCCGGCGCGACCGAGGACGTGGAGCAGAGCATCGAGCCGTACACGCTGTTGACGAAACAACTGAAGTGG
>JANMAD010000479.1:0-2278 GCA_031359515.1 Acidobacteriota bacterium
CCCGGCACACGTTTCTTGTTGTAATACCCGTGGCGCATGTCCTGCTGCACGGCCACCGCCTCGGCCGCTTTCGGCTGCAACAACTGCTGCAACGCGAATACGGCCGCCTGCGCACGTTGCCCTTCGCGCACACGCTTCTCAAACTCTTCCTCGCTGATCCGCTTCGGCGGCCGGCCCAACATCGCCGACGCGACAATGACGCCGACGATAAGCAACACGATGAATGCGAGTCCGATCCAGTCGCTCATAAAGTTCAGAGGTTAGAGGTCAGAGGTTAGAGGTTAGAGGTTAGTTAAAGCCAAGTCAGTTCAACTGACCTCTGACCTCTGACCTCTGACCTCTCCTCCCATGATTGCCCGCACCCGCGCCAAATCTGCGGGCGTGTCCACGCCGATTGATGGCTCGTCCGTCTCGACGACGCGGACGAGCGCGCCATGCTCAAGGATGCGCAGTTGTTCGAGCGCCTCTGTGCGTTCGAGCGCAGACGCGGGCCACTGCGCGTACTGTAGCAGGAACGCGCGGCGATAGACGTATAGCCCGGTGTGCTTGCGAAAGCTCGCGAGCAGCGTCGGCTCAACTTCAAGCGCGGCGGCGAGCGAACCGTAGCGGCGCGCGGCCTCGCGCGGATACGGCACGGGCGCACGCGAGAAGTAGAGCGCATAGCCGCGCCCGTCCATGACCACTTTCACCACGTCGGGACTAAGCACATCGGCCGCCGTTTCTATCGGCTCACACGTCGTGGCCACGACAGCCTTAGAGTCTGCGAGCAATGCTTCAACGGCGCGCTCGATGGTGCTAGGCGCGATCAACGGCTCGTCGCCCTGCACGTTGACGATCACATCCACGTTATCGAGCGTCGCTGCAACTTCGGCCAGCCGGTCGCTGCCGCTCGCGTGGTCGGCGCGCGTCAACACGAACTCGTACCCGGCGGCATACACGGCGGCGGCGATGCGCGCGTCGTCAGTCGCCACAATCGCCCGCGTGATGTGTCGGGCCGCGAGCGCACGTTCCACGACGCGCACGATCATCGGCCGCCCGGCGATGTCGAGCAAAGGCTTGCCCGGCAGACGCGACGAATGGAAGCGTGCGGGAATGACGGCGACGATTTGTGCCTGTGGTGAGTCCGTGTGGTTCACGGGCCTGCACGATACATGGCGGCGGGCGGGAGTGTCAATGTGGAGAGCAACATGGGTCAGCACCGCCTGCGGTAACGGGCGGGCAAGGAGGCCCGCGCGCCCGACGATAGCTTTCTCACTCATTTACGGTCTGCTTCGGCTTTCAAATCACGGAGCAATCTGGCAAACGCCTGCTCGAAAGCGTCGTGGTCTTTCCAGTTGGAGAAATCGGGGATGTGATACTTGCGGACTTCCTTTGCCAGGTCTTTGCCGGTGTCCGTGTCGAAGCATTTCCATACTTTAACTTTATCGAACTCCCCGATGGAAATTGGAAACAGTTTGCGCCTGTCCTCTTTAATCCCCGTTGCCAGCGCACTCTGAATTTCTTTTATCACCCAATCGCTCTGCATACTGCTCTCCGACAGGACGACTAACAGCCTGTCGTGCATCTGAATGGCGCGCTCGATCTGGTCGTCAATCCACCGCCCGCCCTTCATATCTTCGGGCGCAAACCACACGCGCAGCTTCTCGTCGCGCATGCGCGAATAAAGCCGCCGCGCAAACTCTTCATCGCGCGTGCTGTAGCTGATGAAGCAGGAGTAGAACTGTATCGCCTGTTGGATGCCGAAGTGAGAAGGAATAAAGGCTATGAAATCGTCCGGCACGCCGCACCCGCGCAGGAAGGCTTCGGGTATCTTCCCGGCTGATTTATACAGCGTGTCAATGCCGATGCTTGAGGGGAAATGATGTATTACCGTTTCCAATCCTTTAACTTCGCTGAGGTCGTTGTTCGCGAACGTAGTCAAAGCCAATAAAGCACCTGTTAAGTCTGTGCCGCGGAGTTCTGCGCCGTTGAGGTTTGCTTCGCGGAGGTCTGCGCCGCGGAGGTCTGCGTGGTAGAGGACTGCTTCGCTGAAGTTTACGTCGCCGAGGCCTGCTTCGCTGAGGTCTGCGATGACGAGGTTTGCGCCGTGGAGGTTTGCGCCGCGGAGGTCTGCGCCGCGGAGGTCTGGACGACTGCCTCTGTGCTCAAATCTCCACTTATTCCACGCTACTACTCCTTGTTTCAAAATCTCAAGATGTTCGGGATTAGCCATCGCGGTTAGCTCCGGTGAGGACTGTATGTGCCAGCGCGGGGAATATAGGCGAGCGGGCGGCGTGTG
>JANMAD010000503.1:0-2480 GCA_031359515.1 Acidobacteriota bacterium
CGGCCATTTGGCCGGTCGGGCCCGCTGCCTAATAACGAAAGCACGAGTTATCACACCCGCCTAAACTAGTAATTCTCCCCAGCCGCACAGCCGCGCAGATTTTACATCCTTAACATAGAATTTGCGTCGGCTTAACCACCGCATCTTTGCGGCCTGCGATGATGGCCCGCATGACGCTTGACGTGTGTCCGGTAGAAGTTGAGATAACGCGCAGTACGGCGGGCGCACGCATTAGCACGGACTAGTTCATAGCACTGAACATGCAATTAACACGGGAAGGGAAACATGCTTATTAAGAAACTGGCGCTCGTCGGGCTGCTGAGCTTGTTGTTAGCGCAATCGTTATTGGCCCAGAACGCGGACGTACCTAAACTCCCCGAGACGCAAGCCGGGCAACGGGCGGCAGCCTACATACAGGCGTTCAACTCCGGCGACGAACAATTGATGCGCGCCTTCATCACGAACAACGTCGCGCCGGCCGCCCTCCAACAACGGCCTGTTGACGCACGCATCGCAGTGTATCGAGAGATGCGCGCCAACCTTCAGACGATCACGCCGTGGCGCGTGCTGGCAGCGCGGGAGGATGACATCTCCTTGCTCGCGCAGGCCAAGACGGGCGAGTGGCTCACGCTCGGCTTTGCCTTTGAGCCGGCCCCGCCGCACAAATTGTTAGGGCTGCGGATTGAAGATAGTGAAGCCCCGGCCGCTGGTGCGCCAGAGGTCAGCACGCCGGCGGTGATGAGCGAGCCGGAAGTCGTCCAGACTATCGAGAAATATCTTAACGATCTTGCCGCCGCCGACGAATTCTCCGGCACAGTGATCGTGGCCCGGCAGGGCAACCCCATCTGGCAACGGGCTTATGGTCTGGCCAGTAAGGAGTACAACGTACCCAACCGCATTGACACTAAATTCAATCTCGGCTCGATCAACAAGCTATTCACGCAAATCGCCATCGGGCAGTTGATCGAGCAAGGTAAACTTTCCCTCGACGACAAACTTGGTAAGTATCTACCCAACTATCCCAACCGCGACGCGGTGGAAAAAGTAACCATCAGGCACTTGCTCTCAATGACCTCCGGCATCGGCGATTTCTTCGGCCCGAAATATGACGCCACGCCGAAGAATAAGCTGCGCAGCATCAAAGACTACTTGCCGTTGTTCGCCGCCGAGCCGCTCGCGTTCGCCCCCGGCACACAGAATCAATACTCGAACGGCGGCTATATCGTGCTCGGCGCGATCATCGAACAGGTCACCGGGCAAGATTATTACGAGTACGTGCGCGAGCACATTTGTAAACCGGCCGGGTTGACGGACACGGACTGGTACGAAGCGGATCAACTGACGCCGAATCTGGCCAGCGGCTATACACGCGAAGGGCCGACGGGGCAGCGCGGTGGCCCGCGGCGCAATAACATCTACACGCGCCCGGCTAAGGGCAGTCCCGCCGGCGGCGGTTATTCAACCGCCGGGGACATGCTCAAACTGGCGCAAGCATTGGAGAGTCAAAAGCTGCGTGTGCCGGAGTTCAGGCAAGCAGGCATGGCCGTTAGTCCCAGTGTGACCGCGCAACCGCCCAAGGCTTTCAGCGGCCTCGGTATCGCGGGCGGCTCGCTCGGTCTCAATGCGCTCTTCGAGGTCAACCCTGACAGCGGTTACACCGTCATCGTCATGTCTAACTACGATCCGCCCAGCGCCGTCAAGGTCGGGCAGCAGATCCGCGCCTGGCTCGCTAAAATCAAACGATAAGTGAGTGCAATTACGACAGACCTTGCTCGGCTCGCGCACTGATCAGATTTTACATTCTTTGAAAAGTTGGTTGTTTCGCCGAGTATCACAGAGCGTCGGAAGTTTCGCTTTCCGGCGCTTTGTTGTGTTCGTTGTACGGCTGAGTTTCAGGGACGCGGCTGAGTTGGCACACTAGCGGCACACCATTGAGCAAGGGGGATTTGCAGGGCGGGGCTATTGGAGTGGGGTCAGTAGGCGCGGCGCAACTCGCGCACGAGCGCGGGCGGGAGTTCGAGCGGAAAGAAGCATGTCGCCTCAAACAGATAATCTTCGCCGCTATTGTCCACCACGCGCATCATCTGGTGTTCGTCCGGCGCGGCCAACACGCGATACAACTTCCCGACTTCAAGTGAAGCCTTATAACCTTCGTTGTTGATGCACACCGCGTACACAGGATGTTTCTTCATGGCGTTAATCGAGATAGTCTTTGATTTTTAGATCAACCCGGCCGATGCCGTGCGCTTCGTACCAATGAACTTCCGCGCACCGTATCATACCATCCCATAGCCGCACGGTTGCAACTCCCTTCAGCTTACGCCAACGCCCGCGCCCATACACACGCCGCAGATAGTCTAGATCGCGGATGCGCCCGCCGACCGCGATGGTCTCGATCTCTGTGATTTTTCCGACGACCTGAAATATCATGGCAACACTAAATCGTGCGGAACGAAACTGTTAGATACATGTCTACCACG
>JANMAD010000528.1:0-2460 GCA_031359515.1 Acidobacteriota bacterium
CTGAAAACTCAAAACTGAAAACTGTCTCATCATTCCCCGCCCGGCGGCAGTTCTTCTTTCTTCTTCGCGGTGTGCGCCACGGCCTTTTTCGCGGACTGCTTGGTGCTTAACGATTCGTAGCCGCAACGCTCGCACTCCCAGACGGGAAAGACCTCGCCGGGGTCTTTGCTCTCATAGACCGCGCGCAAGGACGGAATGATCTTGCCGCCACAGCGCGGGCAGCCGCGCCCGCGTATGCTGGCGCGTGCGTTGTCCACCACCGGCTTCTCTTCTTCTGCCATAGCTGTTTCGCCCGTATGGAGTGGAGCAAGCAAGCGCGCCCTGTCAGCGCGTGCCCCACTCCCAGATGCCGTAAGCGGTCTTCTTGTCGAGCGCGTGCCCGGACTGTTTGAGCGTGAGCGCGATCTGCCCGCGATGATGCGCCTCGTGCGCGATCAGATAACCGAGAAACGCGACCACGTGCGGCTTGAACCCTTTGACGCGCCCTTCGGCTGCCAGACTCTGCTGCAACAATGCGGCCATCGCCTCGCCCGATGCATTGAAAGATTTTTCTAACAGCTCTGCATCAGCCGCATTCTCTTTTTCGATCTTACTCACGCCCGCGAGCAAATCGGGCGCGGCGCTCTGCAACCACATCAAGCGCACGTTGTGTATGTGCGCGAACTGCTCGGCGACCGTGCGCCCCTTCGAGGCGGAGAGATCATTCAGCGCATCCGATTTGAGCGCAGCCAACAGATACAGATTGATCCGATTGTGAATCCGCCACGTCTCAAGCAGTTGTTCTTCCATGTCGCTGGCTAGTGCCGCTCGCGCAGTGGCCGCTTGCGCGGTTCATTCATTATCGCCCGGCGGGCGGCGGTGCTTGTAGGTGAGATAGAGGAACGCGCAGAAGATCGTCACCGGGGGCGAGACCATCATCACCACCGCGATATTCATGTGGCGCGCGGCTGTGCTATCCAGCCCGCTCGCCGTCGCCTTGCACATAGCGCACTGCGCCGACGCCGGCACACAGAACAGACAGAGCGCGCACGTCAGCAATAACGCGCACCAGACGAGCTGGCTTAAATGTCTCTGCGCCATGATCATTCGTGCTCGGCGGCGGCGGCCGGTGCGGGTCTGTCACCGTAGGTGCGCAACTTCAGTGAGCGGCGACCGTCCGGGAAAAAGATGAGCAATAAGCAAATGCAGACGACGAGCATCGGCACGACCGTCAATATCAAGCTCATGCGCTCGAAGCGCAGGTGCATGAAGTAGGCGACGATGAGCGCGGCTTTGATCAGCGACAGTCCGATCAAGATCGTGAGCATGATCAAAAGCGGCACTTTGAAATAAGCCAGCAGCACCTCGACGAGCGTCAAAACTAGCAGACTACCAAGCACAGCGAGGAACAGTTTCGTCGTGCCCTCGAAGTGCAGATCGACAGCGGGCGGGTGATTCGCATCCTCGGCGGCGAACAGACCCTGCTCGTATGCCCAGAGCGCCGGGTTGATCATAAAGACGCCGGCCAGAAACAGGCAGACGGCCGTCATGAACAAACTGTCAATGGTCAGGAAGTTACCAGCCCAGCTTAAATTCCCTAAGGCGAGGATGAGAAAGATCGTCGCCAGCAGCACGCAGATCGCGTTCAGGATCACGTCCTGCTTCTGCCCCAAGTTGCGTATGCCACTGCTCATTTATGTTGTCCCTCGCGTCAAAGTTTGCCGAGCGAAACGTTAGCCTTTGAAGTCCACCGACAACAAATAAATCAACGGGAAGACGAACATCCAGACCAAGTCAACGAAGTGCCAGTAGAGACCGCTGATCTCAAGGTCTTCGTGCGTCACTTTGCGTATGCGCAAGGCGACGATGCCGAGATAGCAGAAGCCCGTGAAGACGTGGAACATGTGCAGCCCCGTGATGGCAAAGAAGGTTGCGCCGAACAGTGGCGACGCGCCGGGCGTCTCCTTGAGCCATTCTGCGGGCAGCGCAAACGGCCTCAAACCTTCGCCGATCAAGTGATTCCACTCATAAATATGCAACACCAAAAACGCCAGCCCGCCGAGCATCGTACCGCCGATCCAACGACGCGCGACGCGCTTCTTCCCGTGCGCCGATGCGCGCACAGCCATGACCATCGTAAAACTTGAAGCCAACAGGCAGAGCGTCATCGTCGTCGAGAACAGAATGCTGGGGCTGAACTTGAACGGCGTGGCCCACGCATCGCTGGAGAGCCGCACGTAACTGTAACCGATCAGGAGCGCGGAAAAGGTCAACGCATCCGAAACGATGAACAGCCACATGCCGAGCTTGCGATGCCCGACCCGATAAGGGAGCGTGCCGCCGCCCCAATCGGCGGTCGGCGCGGATTCAACGTGTGCGTGCGTGCTCAAACGCTTACCTCCAGAGGAATAGGAGTGCGAATAGATAGACCCACAGCCCGTCCATAAAATGCCAGTAGATGCCGGCGGCATCGGCCAACGC
>JANMAD010000556.1:0-6296 GCA_031359515.1 Acidobacteriota bacterium
CAGCCCGGTGAGTTGCGGGCGCACGGGGTCGAGAATCCCGTGGGTGGCAAAATGCAGCACGCCATATTGGCGCAAGTTCTGCTGCCCTAAAGATGTCTCGCTGGCCGTGAAGTCAAGCATGCTCGCGGCCGTGCTGCCTGCTCGCACGCCCACACGTGGCACTGATGGAAGAATGCTACGTGCGCATCTGCCAGCCTCAGCCAGTGCAGTTTGTATTCGCTGTGTGCCGCAAACTCGTCCGTTAATTCCGCGCGGAAAAAAGTCGCCGCCATTTTGTAGTGGCAAGCTTCCGCCGTCGCATAGAAATACTGTATAGCGCGGCCGATCTCCGCGCTGAGCCGCACGCCGCGCCCTAACTCTTCGCGGACTTCACGGATGATCGTCGCTTGCGCCGACTCGCCAACGTGCGCGCCGCCGCCGGGCAGCCAGTATTTATCGCCCGCCCCCTTGACGGCCACGACCGCACCCGCGCCGTCCATGATCACCGCGTAAGCCGCGCGTCTAGCCTCGTACTGCACGCCGGGATCAAATCGGCCGAAGGACAGTGGCTCAGTCATAGTGCGTAATATGCTGCACCGATGCAGGCAGTTCTTGCAGCGCGGTTGGGATAAAGGAGGGGAGCAACGGCAGAGCGGCTAACACGTCGGGCTGCGCCGCGAACCAGCGAAAAGTTAATTGTGTCCCGGCGTCCTCAGCTTGAAAGGTCGGCTGTGTGAGATACGGACAAGCGGCGGGCAAGCGCATCAGAAAATAAAGCGCGATCTCGTGATAACGCTTCTCCGCGTAGGTATAGAAATTCTCGACGAACCAGAGCAAGCGCACAATTTCAATCTCAGTGTCAATTTCTTCGCGCATCTCGCGCTTCAATGTCTGCTCGGCCGGCTCACCAAGTTCCGCGCGCCCGCCGGGAAACGTCCAGAAGTCGTCGCCCGCCGCTTGATGCAATAGCACCGCCCCTTCATGCATGGCCACGCCGGCAATGCGATAGTTGAAACAATCAAGGCCCGCATCGAATCTGATCATCATCCGTTTTAACCTGTGCCATGAGCGGTGACTATGCGTGCAGCTTAATGCCGCGTCACCGTGTCGAGCCAAAACTCGCTGAACCGCGCGCCGTCCACGCGCGTCACCACGCGGGTCGGTTGTCCGCCCGCCACAACTCTCTGCTCCAGCCAACTGTCCTTGATCTCCGATTGCACAGGGAACTCGCTAAGCTCCACGCCTTCGCGCCAGCCTAATGCGATAGCGCAGGCGAGCGGATCATGTTGGAAGTTGATGGTGTCGGCCGGCACGCCCGCGCACGTCGCGCCATACAGTGCCGCATGTCTCTCGCGCACAGCAAAGACCTCCGCTTGATGGGCGATGAGTTGCGCCAGCGGCCCGGCCGCTTTGAGCGCGGGCAGATGCGCGTGTCTGAGCGAGGTCTCGACGGTGACGGCGACAGGCACGATGGTGGGACTTGAATGTTGAAACACAGAGTGCGCTGCCTGCGCATCAACCTGCACGTTCCAGTCCATCTTGTAGTCCCATTGCGGAAAACCTGTGCGCGGCGCGAAGACATAGCCGCCCATGAGATACAAACGGGCACGGCGCAAACTGCCGGGCGCACGTTGTTCCAACAACGCCAGATTCGTGAAGGGGCCGATAGCGACGATGAGCGCATCTTGCGCGATACTGCGCGCGAGCAGATCGAGCGCATCAGCGAGCGAGGTCGGCGCGGGCGCAATCGGCTCGGGCCAATAAGCAGCCTCCTCCGGCAACTCCTGCGCGCAACGATAGCAAGCGAGCGCGGCCTCTGCACCGGCAGCGACGGGCGTCTCCGTGCGGCCGGCGAGGTCTAAGATGTAGCGCGCATAGCCGGCCCGTTTGCCTTGATGCTCGGCGACGGTGGTGACCGCCAGCAGTTCCGTCTCCGGCCAACTGAGCGCCAGCGCTAAGGCGCACACGTCATCAATATCGCCGCCGATGTCGGTATCAATATGTAGCTTGTGCATTGAGCTTGCTGCCGCGCTTAACCCCGGCATGTTGTCATATTTAACTTTCCATTCCAGCCGCATGCGCCGCGCTGACGGCCGCGCCGATGATCGGCGTCTCATCGGTCGTCTGGATGACTTCGATCTTGCTGCCTTGCAGCGGACTCATGCGCACCATGTCATGCAGATATGAATCGAGCAGATGAAGTTGCACGTGCGCGGCGGCGGGGCCTGAAATGAAGAACTGACCGGGGCCTTCCATGTGTATGTTGGTGGCGGTGGCAGCGGCGAGAGCGCGATGATAGAGCTTGACGAACGCGGCGCAACGCTCATCGCCCGCCGCCGCGTGCGCGAAGACCTCTTCAGGTTCAAGGTCGAGGAAGCGCCGGCGGATCGCGTTGTTGCCCATGATGCCTTCGAGATGGCCCGTGCCGCCACAGCCGCAAAACTTCTCCTTCGGGTCGAGCGTGACGACCGAATGCCCGCCCTCCCAATAACCGTCTGCTACCGGATAACGCCCGAAGCCGACGCCGTTACCCATCAGTGCCCACGCACGGATCACTTTATCGAGATGAGCGCGCGACGCGGCGATGCCCGCGGCCAGCGCGTCGGCATCATGGACGATCTCGACGCGCGCCTGCACCCCGCGTTGTTGTAGTAGCGCAGTCAACTCAGCGCCGAGTTTCTGGCCTTTGACTTGGTGCAAATTGGGCGAGTCCTCGACTACACCAGCGCGGATCACGCCGGGAAAGCCGACGCCCACGGCCACTACATCTTGCCCGGCGGCTGCGAGCGCGATCTGCGCGGCCAACGCCTCTGCGATCTCCTGCGCCGGCATGTTGCCCAACTGATCCGCCGCACTCGCAGTCGCGGGAAAGCGGCGGATCGCGCCGACGAGTTTGTAATCTTCGACCACGCCGACGGCGATATGCTCTGTCGCCAGCACGCCGATTGTTCGCGCCATAAATGACTCCCTCTCCCCAGTGCTGCCGCCGTTTCAGCGCATGCCGCCGCCAAAGCGCGTGAGCTTGTTCAGCCCGTTGAAGGCTGCCGCCTTGTAACATTCCGCGAGCGTCGGATAGTTGAAGACCGTGTTGACGAAATACTCGACCGTGCCTTTTAAGATCAGCACCGCTTGACCGATGTGCAAAATCTCGGTCGCGCCTTCGCCGATGATGTGGACGCCTAAAATCTCGCGCGTCTCGCGGTGAAAGATCAACTTCAGACGCCCGGTCGTGTCGCCGCGTATCTGTCCGCGCGCGATCTCGCGATAGTAGGCAACGCCCGTCTCATACGGCACGTCTTCATCGGTCAACTGTTCCTCCGTCTTACCGACGAAGGAGATTTCGGGAATCGTATAGATGCCGTAAGGATAGCTGCCCGGCTCGGTATGTATCTCCGCGCCGAACGCGCGCCCGACCGCGATGCGCCCCTGTTCCATCGAGACGGACGCGAGCGATGGAAAGCCGATCACGTCGCCGACCGCGAGGATGTGCGGCTGCTGCGTGCGATAGTCCGCGTCCACCGTGATGCGCCCGCGCTCGTCCGCCGCCAGCCCCGCGCCCGCGAGATTAAGCTCGTCCACGTTGCCCTGTCGCCCGACCGCGTAGAGCAGCGCGTCGCCCGAAACTTTTTTCTTACTCTTCAGATTCGCGATGACCATGCCGTCCGCCGTCTCTTCGACGCTCTCGACCTCTTCGTTCAAACGCAGCGTCACGCGGTTGTCGCGCAAGTGATAGCAGAGCGCCTCGATCATCTCCTGATCGGCAAACGGCAGCAGGCGCGGCAGCCGCTCGATCAAGATCACGCGGATGCCGAGCGCGGCGAACATCGAAGTGTACTCGATGCCGATCACGCCGCCGCCGACGACGATCAACGAGCGCGGCAGGGCGGACAGCGCGAAAATCTCATCGCTGTTGAGAATCGTGCGCTGGTTGAACGGCACGAGCGGCGACGCGGCCGGGCGCGTGCCCGTGGCGATCACGATCAGTTGCGTCGCCTCGTACTCGCCCGCCTGTCCGCTTGCCGACTCGACGCGGATACGATGCGGATCGATGAAACTGGCGCGGCCCGTCAAGACCTCGATACCGTTGCGCGACAGTTGCGCCTGCGTCACGTCCACCTCGGTCTTGATCACGTGCTGCACGCGGAAGGAGAGATCGGCCATCGTGATGTTCTCTTTCACGCGATAGTTCAGACCATAGACGGACTGATACTGATAGCCCGACAGGTGCAGCACGGCCTCGCGCATGGACTTCGACGGGATCGTGCCCGTGTTGATGCACGCGCCGCCGATCACCTCGCGCCGCTCGACGACCGCGACGCGCTTGCCCAATTTCGCCGCCTGTATGGCCGCGCGTTGCCCGGCCGGACCCGAGCCGATGACGATCACGTCGTACTGTTGCATAAACCTCTTTTTAGCCTGCTATGAGAATAAGAGCTAAATTGTTGATTCCTCTAGTAACCTTATTTTCATTGTCGGGGGTGAAGCCTACGCTTCATGGGAACTAACGCCGGAGCTAAGCCGCCGCGAGCGCGTAGCATTCAATTTAGTGTGCAAAGGCAATGATGAAGGCCGCGCTAGCGAGCGGTCGGCCTTCGAGCGACTTTGTTAGCTGGCGGCCTCCTTCAGCGCTATTTAACCCCGCTCCGTCTGACTCGACCTTTCCGCCTTCTGACCACCCGCTGGCGGTGCATCGGAAGGGTTAGGTTTCATGCACGACTCGTAGCTTGCGAACTGCAACAAGACACGGCCAAGCACCGAGCATGATGAACCCGGCGAGGAGGACATCCACTGCCTCCAATCCACGATATGCCGCTAGTGAAATCGACAGTGCAGCAAAGACTAAGTACCAGACTACTGCGAACCATTGAGCGGGGCGGACGACTCTGCGAGGGAGGAAGTCCGGTACCGCCAGGAAGAATATGAACATAGGCAACAGAGAAACTGTGAAAGCGGGCCAGAAGGGTATCTGTATGTGAAAGAGCATATCCAGCGATGAGAGAGACAGCACGAGGATTCCTATCCCACCAGCGCCGACGGTACCTCGCACCGCACCCGGCGACCAATTCAGCAGTTGCGCCTCAGGCTCTACATCCAGTTTGATGGAATCGCCATCATGCCCGACGTGGCCTCCAAGTGCCTCTGGTGAACGAACATCTTGTCTAAGGAGTGGGTGGCGCATGTCAGCACTGCCCGGCCCAACGCCGTATTTTCGCTGGTATTGGTCAAACAGGGAGACCAACTCTGAAAAGTCAATCTTTAGCGCGTTTGCGGAAATGGAGATGGGACTGCCAACCATTTTGTAGTTAGCTTTATTGAGTGTTCGCCTCAAAGAGCTTCCACGGGCGATATATTCTTGGGGGTCTCTGACCTTGATGATGAGCATCTTTTGCTTTTGTGTTTCGAATATCTCCGCACCTACAACCTCAGACCATGGAATGAATCCCGGCGAGACACTGCTTGTGTTGTTAACAATACCGGAGTTGTTAAAGACCAGACCGGGCTTTTTGTCGAATACCATTTTGAGAGCGAGTAGCCCGAAGATACCAAAAAATACGATTGACACAAGCCCAAGGCCGTGGACATACACGGGGTCGTTAAAACGGCGCTCGGACTGAATGCTCGCGGCGTCGAGGGAGAACATCCAGATTCCTGCTGCCACGAAGGCGGATGCTCCGAGCAGCAGCCGCACGATTTTCGTTTTACTCAGTTCGATTATTGTTTCGTCGCTGGAATCCATATTGTGTTTACTGCTATGAAAATAAGAACTAAGTTGTTGATTCCAATAGTAACCTTATTTTCCTTGTTGGGGGTGAAGCCTCCGCTTCATGGAAACTAACGCCAATCTCCGACGAGGATGAAGGGAGCCCAGTAAAACGGTGCGCTATAGCGGCCGTCGGTGAGCAGTTGCAACTGGGCCGTGCGCAAGGCGGCGGAGATAGCCGGGCCTTCCTGCGCCATTAGTTGGCGATAGAAGCCGGGCATCAACTCGGCCGTAGCGTCATCAGAGATTGACCATAGAGTGACCCCGACGGTCGGCGCGCCGGCGTACATGAACCCGCGCGTCAGTCCGCTCACGCCTTCGCCGTGCCGCAACTCGCCCAACCCCGTCTCGCACGCTGAGAGCATCACCAGTGGCGCGCGTAAGCGTAGATTGAAAATCTCGGCGACCTGTAGAAAGCCATCGTTATCATCATCACCCACTTGCGAAAGCGCCAGCCCGGTGAGTTGCGGGCGCACGGGGTCGAGAATCCCGTGGGTGGCAAAATGCAGCACGCCATATTGGCGCAAGTTCTGCTGCCCTAAAGATGTCTCGCTGG
>JANMAD010000558.1:0-13580 GCA_031359515.1 Acidobacteriota bacterium
CCGTAGAGAAACGTGTGCGCGGTGTCGATCTGATCTTTCAGATAGTATTTGCCTTGTAAGAGCAACTTTTGCGCGAGCCGCGCCGGATCGTCCGCGGTCGTCAGTGCGCGCCAGAGCGCGAGCGGGTAAAAGGCGAACCAGATTTGCGTCGCGTTGCGATCAACTTCGTGGATGGCGGGCAATAATTCATGCACCACTTGCGCCCACTGCGTCTCGTCGTGCTGCGCAAGAAACTGCGCAAAACTCGTCTGCATACTCATTAGTGACCTCTAAGCAAAAAATCCCCTCCGGTTCAAACCCCACAGTGTAGCCGCTCCCGCCCGAAGTCTCAAACGGCCAGAAAAGCTGTCCGTTGTCCGTTGTCCGTAGTCAGTTGTTCTCTGTGCCGTTCAGTTATCGGTTTCGTCAAGAGCGTGCAACACACGCCAGTAGCACAACGAACAACTGACTACTGACCACGGACAGTTTTTCACTGTAAATCAATCACGATGTCCGCCGCGCTCGTTTGCGCGCCGATGGGCCGTGAGCCGAGCAGCGAGCGGGCGAAGATGTAGAGCGCCCAGCATTCGAGCGCGAAGGGCGGGTAGCCAAGGTAGCCCAGCACGGGCATCTCGAAGAGTTTGATGTGCCCGAGGTAGGGCACGGTGTAAGTCCAGCGCGAGAGCGCCCAGTAGTTCCAGAACTCCCAGAGCAGTCCGCAGCCGATGCCGGCGAGCGCGAGTGCCGCGAGCCTGCGCCAATAACCGCGCGCGAGATCGGCCGTGACGGAGGGCCAACCGCGCAAGGCGTTGAGCGGATCGAAGACGAGTATGGGCGCTGTCCACACTAACGGTACGAGCCATGCGGATACGACGACGAACGGCAGCAACGCGCCGACCGCGCCGATGAAGATAAGCAGGTAGAGCGCGACGCGCGGGAGTTTGCGCGGGCGCGCCGGTTTTGCTGCGCGCCAGAGCAGCACATTCAATAACTCGGCGGTTTGAAATAGAGCGGGGAAGATCGTGGCGAATGCCCAGTCGTAGCCGACGCGGCGCAGGTAAGGGTTATGCACGATGTCGTGATAGTGCCACCAGAGCTCAAGATCATCGCGCCAGAAGCGCGGCGAGTTGTAGAACTCGAAGAGCCACCAGCAGGCGATGGAGACGACCGCGATGACGAGCAATTCCAGCCGGTTCGACACCAACAGCGAGCGGCCCTTGCATCGGTAGATGAGCGCGTCCGTGAGCAGCAGATAGCCTGTCCAGGCAATCGGCGTGAGCCAGTGACTGACGAACGGCTCGCCGGCAATGAGCAACAGTTCGGCGAGGACGATGATCCCTAGCCCCACATAGCCGTGCGCTTTGAACTCATGCTGGGGCATAAGCAGCAGAACTAGGGCAGCGCTTCCACGTTGATGAGAAAGCGGAACGAGCCGCCCTGTTGCACGCCGAGGACGAACTGCACGTTGACCGTCGCGCCCGGCGCGAGCGTGCCGCCGGTGATGGCGACTGTCAACGTTGTGTTGAGACCGCCGCCGAGCATTTGTGCCGGCGGTTGTGCGAGCGTCGTGCCTTTCACCGTGACTGTGCCGCCGCTCGTTGGCACGCTCGCGTCCGGCGCATCGAGTGCGCGCAAGTCGGCCTGTGCGCCGCCCGGATTCGGTGTGTTCAAGGTGGTGATGTCCACGATGCGGAAGCGCAAGGCCGTGACGATGCCGCCCGTCCTGTTCGTGAACTTACGCCGGATGGTGAGCGTGCCGAGCGCGCAGTTCGGGCCGCCACACACATTAACTGTGTTGTCGCGCACGCGGTTGGGCGGCGCGGTCGAGAGTTGCTGCAAGTCTATGAGCGTCGCTTTGATCTGCGCGTTGCGTTGGATGGGACTCGCCGAACTCTCCGGCCCCGGCGCGCCTAAGATGGCGGGCACGCCGCCGAGCGAACCGCCCTTGAGCGAGACGAGCGCGAAGTCCTGCGCGTTGTCGTTCGTGTCCTGCGGCAAGCCCGTCGCGAGCTTGCGCACCCAACTGTATTGCGCATCCGACAGAAAATCGAAGTTCTGCATGAGGCCCGCGCCCTCGCGCAAGAGCGCGGAAGACTGCGTGCCGCCGACGGCGTCGAGTTGGTGGGCGGCCGTCCAGTTGACCGGCGCGGCGGAGCGGAAGAGGGCGAGACCGACGAAAGGTTGCGCGGGCGCATTTGTGTAGATGCCGCGCCCGGTCGCGTCGCCGGCGGTCGGGCTTGCGCCGCCGGCAGCGATCAGACTAGAGCCGCGCGCGGTCGTGTAGAGGTAATGGCCGCGCGCCGCGATGTTTGTGCCGTTCGGGATAACGCAGAGCGCGGCGAGCGCGCCACCCGCGTCGGTGGCGGAGACGAGCGCCCAGCCCGTTGAGCCATCGTCCGCCTGCACGATCAAAGGCTGCTCGGTGTTGTTATAAAGTTCGACGAACTCATCGTCAGCGCCGTTCGGGCCGTCTATGCGAAACTCGCTGATCAAGACCTGACCGGCGGCGGCGGGCGCGGGCGTCGGGTTGGGCAAAGGCGCGCCCGCGGCCTGCGTGATGTTGATGATCTGATCCGCGACGACGAGTGTGCCGGTGCGCGCCGCGCCCGCGTTGGCTGCAACCGTATAACTCACCGCGCCGTTGCCGTAACCGTTTGCGCCGCTTGTGATCGTGAGCCAACTTGCGTTACTTGTCGCGCCCCAGTTGCAGCCCGCCCCTGTGGTCACGCTCACGCTCGCGTTGCCGCCGCTCTCGGTGAACAGCGCGCTCGTCGGCGTCGCGCTGTAGGCGCAAGCGGGCACGGTTTGCAGCGCGCGGGCGACATTCAAGCGACCGTTGGTCACCACGATGCCCGTCCATTGCGGCAGCACGTCCACGGAGTTCATCAAGGCCGCTTTAATGGCGAGCGCGCTCATCGTGCCGTCATGTGCCGCGAGCAACGCCGCCGCGCCCGCGACCATCGGCGAGGACATCGAAGTGCCGCTCAAGTTGCCGTAGGACGAATTAGAGCTATTGATCGTGCTTAAAATACTCACGCCGGGTGCGGCCAGATCGACCGTCGTCGCGCCGTAGTTTGAGAAGCCCGCGCGGGCGTCGCCTGAGTCCGACGCGGCGACCGAGATGATGGAGGGCAGATCGTAGCTCGCGGGATAGAATGCGGATGCGTCGTTATTTGAATTACCATTGCCGGCGGCGCAGGCGTTGAGGATGTCGGCTTGGCCGGCGGCGTCGAAGGCGGCGCGCAGGGCCGGATCATAAGCGGGCGCTTCGGGCGCGCCACCATAACTGTTGTTCGTCACGCGCACGTTGACGCCGCGCCGCTTCATCATAATCACATAGTCGAAGGCCGCAATCGCCGTCGCCGACGTGCCGTTGCCGGCGAAGTCGAACATCTTGAGCGCCATCAAACGCACAGTCCAACTCACGCCCGCGACGCCCACGCCGTTGTTGCCGACCGCGCCGATGATGCCGGCGACGTGCGTGCCGTGCCCGTAGTCGTCCAACGGATCAGTGTCGTTGTTAGCAGTGTCAATGCCATAGACATCATCCACGTAGCCGTTGCCGTCGTCGTCTATGCCGTTCGCGGGAATCTCGCCGGGGTTGCGCCATATATTCGCGGCCAAGTCTTCGTGCGTATAACGGATGCCGGTGTCAATGACGGCGACGACGACTGCGGCGCTCCCCGTCGTCGTGTCCCACGCGAGCGGCGCTTGAATTTTCAGGGGGCCGTACTGTTGTGCGTAGAGCGCGTCGTTCGGTGTCGTGTCGGCGACCGTGTAAACGTAGTTCGGTTGCACGGCGACGACACCGGGCATCTGTCTGTAGCGCGCCAGCGCAGTCGGCAAGCTCAAGCCTCGCGGCAGACGCACGTGTTGCCACGCAGCGAACGTGAACTCGCGCAACACCGTCGCGCCCGCTTGGGCGGCGAGCGTGCGCGCTGCACGCAACGCCTTCGCGCCGGCGAACTGCACCAGCAACTCATCGGCGACGTAAGCTTTGCGCGCGGGCTGCGGTTCTTCGCTGAGCCACGGCGGGGGAGATACTTTTTTAAGTGTGCTTTGGCCTGCTTTCGTGCGCGGGCGCGCTAACTCGTCGCCCACGCAAACGTGGGCTAAAGCGAGCAGGGCGAATAAACAGATGACAGGTCTGGTGAGATTCATGTGCTTAACTTAGCTCGTTTCTCATTATCTACTCGATGCGATCTCTCGCGGCGGGACAAGCAGCAGCATAACGCGCGCGACACAGGCAGACAAACGCGGCAGGCCAGCTATGGCCGACTATGCGGCGTGTGGACGGTCAGGCGTGTGCGCATGCGTTGTTGCCAATCGCGGCGCACGGTCTCGGCGGCCTCGAACTGCGCGAGCGTCTCGCTCAGATTCTCGCCGCCGAGTTGTCGCATACGCAGATAAAGTAGCGCGGGCACGATGGACATGAGCGGGACGATGACGATGTTGACGAGACCCGTCAACTGCTGCCCGATCTGACCGGACATATTAACCGAAACACCGCCGTGTGCTGGCGTTTGATGCACAGCGAAGCGGCCCAACAATGCGCTCACGACGAGCGGGATGACGAATTGCAGGATCGCGATGGTGATCACTGTGCGCCACGAGCGCGCCGCCAACTCGCGCGCCCGCGTCATGGCCGCGCGCTTCTCCAAGCCCTCCATCAACACCACCGGCGCATACAGCAAGTAGCGCAGATAGACGACGACGAAGGGAATGAAGCCGAGGACGAAGCCCAACAACATGCGCAACGTGATGCGTATGCTCGTGCTCAAAAAGGGCCGCCAACGGCGGCGCATCACGGCGAAGACGGTGCGCAGTTCGACGGGTCGCAAGGGCGCGACGTACAACTGCGTGACGATCAGCGCGGTCATGCCGGAGATGGCCGAGGCCGCGAAGAAGTACGAGACGACTTGCAGCAGCCCGACTAAAACCACCGGGATGATGAAGAGAATTTTATACACGCGCCCCGGCGGCCAGAACCGCTCCGATAATTCCAACGCAACCAAGAGCAGGGTGCTGACAATGACCGGGATATGCGCAATCAATGACATGCGTAGGAACTTGGGGAAGTATTCGCTGTAGAGCGCGAACGCGCGCCGATAGAGCGTGCCGATGCCTTCGGCCTCCGCGCGTAAGGTGTTGGCGAACGCGGCGGCCGTCTGCGGCCGCGCCAACGGGTCTTTCGCCAGCGCGGCCATGACGACGCGCGCCACACGCTTCGGCAACTTCTTGTGCTTCTCTTGCAACGGCGGCGGCGCGGCTTCGATATGCTCGCGTATGACCGAGACCGTGTCGCCGGTAAAAGGCGTCGCGCCCGCAAGCATCTGGTAAGCAATCACGCCCAGGCTATAGATGTCGGCGCGTGCGTCGAGCCGTTCGCCGCGACATTGTTCGGGCGACATGTAGAGCGGTGTGCCCATGATCGCGCCGACGCGTGTCAACCCGGCGGCGGCGTTCGTCGCGGCGGGCGCACTCGTCGCTTGCACAACGGGCCGGCGCAGCGTCCCTTGATCGAGCATGCGCGTCGCGCCATCGTCTTCTGACTCGTGCGTCGCATGCGCGGCGGGCGCGGTCTGCGACACGACGAACAGCCGCGTGTCGCCCCCGTCATCCAACATGTGCGCGTCAGCGTCATGCGCTTCAGTGCGTGCGTGAACTTGCGCAGCGTTGTGGCCGCTTTGCTCGATGAGTGGCCGTGTGGGTTGCAACAGCGTATCGGATTCAAGCTGCACGGCGGGCGCGGCCGGTGCGTGTGTGTTGATTAAGGTGGGGAGTTGTTCGTTGGCCGGGCCAACGGGTAGCACAATGCTTTCGCCCGCGTCTGTCTCGGCCAGTTTGGCGATGCCGAAGTCGAGCACCTTGACGCGGTAGCCGCCGAGGCGTGTCGGTTCGAGCCAGATGTTATCGGGTTTCAGATCGCGGTGGACGATGCCTTGTTGATGCGCTTCATGGACGGCGGAGCAGACCTGTTCGAGTATGTCCACCACCCAATCGAGCGGCAGTCGTTGCTCTTCGGCCAGCACGTCGCCGAGCGTGCAGCCGTCCAAGTATTCCATCACGAGATACGCAACGCGCTCTGTGCCCACGCGGGCAAAGCCGAAGTCCGTCACGTCCACCACGTTCGGATGGCGCAGCCGACCGGCCGCACGCGCCTCGCGCTTGAAGCGTTCGACGAACTCCTCGTTGCGCATGAACTGCGGCGTGATCAACTTCAGCGCGACATAACGCTCCGTGCCCAGATGCGTCGCCAGATAGACCGCGCCCATCCCGCCCTGTCCGAGCAGTCGCTCAAGCCGATACTTCTCATCAAGTACCTGCCCGGTATATCGATCAAGTCCCGTCATCGTGCCGCTTATCCTAGCGCAAACGAACACACCCTGTCTGCTACATGACTTGCTGATGTGAGCAAGCGAGACCAAACAAAATATTGTCGCGCACTTTTGCAGTGCGCGACGATATTACGGTTATAGCAATGAAAGTGTTGCGTTAGTTCATGCAGCTTTCTGCTTGCTCATAACTACGTCTGGCTCGCCCTCTGCGCTGACGACGTTGTGCTTCCGCTTCTTCGCCGCGCGCAGATCGATAAAGAATTCTTTCGTGAGACCGGCGACGGTGCGCCGGTTTTGCCAGACGACTTTGAGCCACGCGCGCTTGGTGGTTTGCGGAAAGTAGATGCTGCGAAACGAGAGCCGCAGGATGAAATGGTAAATGCGCCAGCCGACCGACTTGTGACTGATCGAAGCGAGCGCCTCGGCGATGCGTTCCGGGCTGTAGGAAGCCTGCCATGCGTGATTGAGTTCCGCGTGCGCTTCCGGGATCGTCATCTTCAGCGGCGTGTGCGCCATCTGATAGGGCGCGAAGTCGAGCCAGTGTTTGGGCCGGGTCAGTCGGCCCGCCGCAGCCAGCCGGTCGTAGAGCGGCGTGGCCGGGAACGGCGTGAGTTGACCGAAGACGGGCAGTCCCGGCGGCCACAACTTGATCTGCGCGAGCGTGCGTTCGGCCACGCCCACCGTATCGTTGTCCATGCCGAAGATGAAAGAGGTGATCGCGTAGATGTCGCGCTTGGCCAGTCGTTCCAGCACGGCGGCGTACTCGCTCGGCTTATTGAAACTCTTGTTCATGTCGGCGAGGTTGGCCGTGTCAATGGACTCCATGCCGATGAAAATCACGCGACAACCAGCCGCGGCGATCAAGTCGGCCAGTTCTTCGTCGCGCAAGAGGTTCGCGCTGATCTGCGCGATCCACGGGACTTCCGCGCCGGCCGCGATGATGTCGCGCAAGAGCGACTTCGTGCGCTTGATGTTGATGGCAAAATTATCGTCCACGAAGAAGACCGCGATCTGTCCGCCCTCTTCGCGCGCACGCTGCTTCAGACTGAGCAACTCGGAGACGATACTTTCATTCGTGCGAAAGCGAATCGAGTCGCCGAAGAAGCCGGTGACGGTGCAGAACTCGCAGCCGTAGGGGCAGCCGCGCCCCGACTCGATGGGGATGATGCGAAACGTGCCCCAGCCGGGCCCGATCTTCGAGAGCAGCGATTGCATGAAGCGCGGGACGGCGTTGAACTGTTCCAGATCAAGCTTCTCCCACGGGATCACCGGATAGTGGCCGAGGTTGGGCTTGCGTTCCTTACCCGTCTCATCAACTGGCGCATAGACTTCCTTGAGTTCGCCGCGCACTGCATCGGCGACGATGGTGGCCCAAGTCTCATCGGCTTCGCCGAGCGCGATGGCATCGGCGTGGCGCGGCCCGCCGTCGCGGCCCAATGGTTCATCCGGCACTTCCGTCACGTGCGGCCCGCCCATCACGACCGGCACACCGGCGGCGCGCAACGCATCCGCCACGCGATAGGCTTTCGCCACCATCCGCGTCATCGCGCCGATGCCGACCAGCCCAATCTTTTGCTCAAGCGCAAACTCCACCAGTTCGGCATCGCTCATCGCGCGGGCGTTGCCATCAATGAGCAGCACTTCATGCTCCGGTGGGGTCAAGGCTTGCAGCAGGAACATCCAGAGGTGCGGCATAAAGTTGCGCGTCACCCCGTTGTCTGGATTGTAAAGTAGAATTTTCATTATCCCTCGACAATGCTCGACTGCAAAGAGTCGCGGCGGCTATTAGTTGACACCTTATGGGGAAGTAATCGGCGACGGGAAGAGGAGGGAGTTAGAGAAACTGGGACTACCATTCCCGCAGCAAATTATGCGGAAGTGTAGCACCAGTGTGCGGTAACGCACAAAGACGATTGCAATTATGCTCGTTGCCACGCGCTCTAAGTTTCTCTGCAAGGCGGAGTCAGCTCAGCGTAGGTCGCTACCAGCGGCCGCTTATTTACTGGCGTCGGTCTATACCTGCGGCCCGGTGCGTAATCGTGAACGGCACAAGTCCCTGTCTAACCTCTTCGAGGGCGATGCTGGTATTTCTGCGTCGGCGCGGATCATCTGCGATCCGTGGATGCGCGCCGCGCAGGAGTTGCTTGGCTCTTAACGCCGCGACGACTATCAGGCGAAAACGCGATTTCGCCTCCGACCACAATTCCTCGTCTGCGCCGTTGCCGCTGTTGGTCATTATCTCAGGTTCAATCATAAATCACTTCAATTCTCGTGTTGGCTGTGGGTAGCGCGGGGCGCATGACAGACCCGGCTTTATCCTTGTTCGAGCACGCGGCCCCAGCCCGTGCCCGCGCAAGTCAGACACGGGTTGATTGTATTACGTCGGCCTGAGCCGGCACATTGCCGGCATTGGGTGGCCGGCTGAGCCACTAAGACCGTGCCCTTGCCGCCGCAGACCATACACGAGACAACGTAGCCCGCGGAGATGGCCGACTTGCCTGATCCGGCACACCACGCACAGGTGGCCGGCGCATTACTTCTCTGTGGTTGGCTCATCATATTCTACTCGACCAGGGAAGGATTAAAGCGAGCGCATCAGCACGCCCGCGACAACATGCTCACTGTGCCTCGGCTAGCGCTGCTGCGCGGGTCAAGACGTGATATGAATCACATCATCCTTGTCGTGATTCACCAGTGAGAAGGCCATGTAAGCGCCAGCGGCGCAGGCGATCAAAGCGGCGCAGATGGCCAGCCACAGATGCATCGGGCCGCCCTGCGGGTCGAGCCGGCCGGCCGCATTCCGGAACTGCACGAACAGATAGAATTGCCAGAGGGCAACGAGGGCGCTGAGCGCGCTCACCACGGTGAGCAACAGGCGCAAGATACTGCTGGATTGATTCATACCGGGCCTCTTTTAAAGTCTTACCATGCATCTTACTTGCGCCGACCTTGATGGTCGCAGCGTGCGCACCGCAAGGGCGCTGACAGATGTTAGTCAAGCTATTTACTTCAGAAGGTCTGGAACATTCCAGAAAGACTGAGAAGAGAGCGAGCGAGACTCGGTTCAACTTCATCTTGGGCGCAAACCGGGCGGGTGTCAAACGCCCACGCTTGTTTGCCGGCCCGCAAACTCGATCTTGAGCCGCAGTTGCATTACGGAGAAAACGCTTTATAGTGCATCACATCTTAGTAAGCAAAGGCGATTGCATGTCTCAACCTCTAAGCGCACACCCTGCGCGCATCAGCGCCGCACGCGCGCAGCTCCAATTAGATTACTCCACCTGCGCACAGTTTCTCTTTATGCATGCGGCTTGCTTGTTCGTCATTTGGACGGGCGTGAGCGTGGTCGCCGTCGGTGTCTGTCTCGCGCTCTACGTCGTGCGCATGTTCGCCATCACCGCCGGCTTTCATCGCCTGCTAGCGCACCGCACTTATCGCACGAGCAGAGTCTTTCAGTTCGTCATGGCGTTTGCGGGCACGTGCGCTTATCAGAAGGGGCCGCTCTGGTGGTCGGCGCATCATCGCGCGCATCATCTCAACACCGACACCGACAGCGATATTCATTCGCCCGTCACGCAGAGCTTCTGGCAATCGCATACCGGCTGGTTTCTCTCGCGCGAGAGTCTGACGATTGACCCGACGCTCATCACCAATCTGAGCAAGTACCGCGACCTCCGCCTGCTCGATAGATACTACTCGCTGCCGCCCGCCCTCTTGGCCGTCGCCACCTATTGCTTAGGCGCGTTGCTCCAACGTTACGCGCCCGCGTTGGGCACGTCGGGCGGACAGATGCTCGTCTGGGGCTTTCTGATCAGCACCGTGCTGCTCTATCACGGCACGTTCACAGTCAACTCGCTCGCGCACGTCTTCGGCCGGCGGCGCTACGAGACTGATGATCATAGCCGGAATAATTGGTTCGTCGCGCTCATCACGCTTGGCGAAGGCTGGCACAACAATCACCACTACTATCCTTCGTCCGAGCGACAAGGCTTCTACTGGTGGGAGCTTGACATGGCGCACTACGCCCTGCGCGTGCTGTCGTGGTTCGGCATCGTGTGGGACATACGCACGCCGCCAAAGCGCGTCTATCGTTAGCGGCGCGGCCAACTCTACGTTGAACTAAACAACACAAGCGCAGGATTGTCCCGAACGACGAACAGTATGGACGCACATCCGACGGCGGCAGACCTCTTCGGCGCACATCCATACGAGACACTGGTCGCAGAGATCAAAGACTTCGCGATCATATTGCTGGATCGCGCGGGCGTGATCGTCAGTTGGAACACGGGGGCTGAGCGCATCTTCGACTACGCGGCAGCCGACGCCGTCGGCCACGCTTTCGCCCTCATCTTCACGCCCGCAGACGTTCAGCGCGGCATCCCCGAACAAGAGTTACAAAAGGCGGCCACGACTGGCCGGGCCGACGACGTGCGCTGGCACGAGCGACGCGACGGCACGCGCTTCTTCGCCAACGGCGTCACGACCGCGCTCTATGACGAAGCGGGCGACCTGCGCGGCTTCGTCAAAGTCGCGCGCGACGACACGACGCGCAAGTTGCTGGAAGATGATCTGCGCGAGCAGCGCGAGACGTTGGAGACGGTCAACCACGTCGGGCAATTGCTCACGGCCGAGTTGGATCAGCAGAAACTGGTGCAAGCCGTCACGGACGCGGCCACGCAGATCACCGGCGCGCACTTCGGCTCATTCTTCTACAATCTGATCGACGAGCGCGGCGAAAGCTACATGCTCTACACGCTCTCCGGTGTGCCGCGCGAAGCGTTCGCGCATTTCCCCATGCCGCGCAACACCGACATCTTCAACCCGACTTTTCAGGGCGAAGGTACGCTGCTCTTAGCCGATGTCAAACAAGACCCGCGCTACGGCAAGAACTCGCCTTACTACGGCATGCCGGAAGGCCACTTGCCGGTGACGAGTTATCTGGCCGTGCCTGTCACGTCGCGTTCGGGCGAAGTGATCGGCGGTCTCTTCTTCGGTCATCCGGAGGCGGGCGTGTTTACCGAACGCGCGGCGCACATCGTCGAAGGCTTAGCCGCGCAAACCGCCATCGCAATGGACAACGCCCGTCTGTTCGACGCGGCGCGGCGCGAACGCACGGCGCTCTACGAACGCACGCGGCTGGCGGAACTCAACGCGGACATCGGGCAAGCGCTCACCATGGGCGATAGTCTCGCGGACATGCTGCATCGTTGCGCCGCCGCGATGGTCGAACAACTCGACGCGGCGTTCGCCCGTATCTGGACGCTCAATCAACAAGCAGACGTGTTGGAGTTACAAGCCAGCGCAGGGATGTACACGCACCTCGACGGCCCGCACGGGCGCGTGCCCGTCGGCCAGTACAAAATCGGGCGCATCGCCGCAGAGCGGCAGCCGCATTTGACCAATGAAGTGGTGGGCGATCCGCAGGTGAGTGATCAGGCTTGGGCCGCGCGCGAAGGGATGGTCGCGTTCGCCGGTTATCCATTGATTGTGGCCGACCGACTACTCGGCGTGGTCGCGATGTTCGCGCGCAAGCCTCTGACGGGCGCGACGCTGCAAGCGTTGGCGGCGGCGGCGAATGCCATCGCGCTCGGCATCGAGCGCAAGCGCGGCGAAGAGGAACGCGCGCAACTCCTCAGCAGCGAACAGCACGCGCGCCAGGAAGCGGAGGCCGCCAACCGCACGAAGGACGAATTTCTTAGCACGCTCTCGCACGAACTGCGCACGCCCTTGACCGCCATCCTCGGTTGGACGCGCATGTTGAGCGCCGGCCAGATCGATGAAGCGAACCGCCAGCGCGCCCTTGAGACTATTGAACGCAACGCGCATATGCAGCAGCAACTGATCGAAGACATACTCGATGTCTCGCGCGTCATCTCCGGCAAGATGCGGCTCGAAGTGCGCCCGCTCGATCTGACGGCGGTGATCGAGGCCGCGGTTGACGCGGTGCTGCCGGCGGCGGCAGCGAAAGAGATACGCATGCAGCGTGTGCTTGATTCGGGCGCGAGCATGGTGTCGGGCGACCCCGCGCGCTTGCAACAGGTGATCTGGAATCTACTGACGAACGCCATCAAGTTCACGCCGAAGGGCGGGCGCGTGCATGTCCGTTTGGAGCGCGTCAACTCGCACGTCGAGATCATCGTGAGCGACAGCGGGCAAGGCATCGCGGCGGACGTGCTGCCCTTCGTCTTCGAGCGTTTCCGGCAGGCCGATTCAACCAGCACGAGAGCGCACGGCGGACTTGGCTTGGGCCTCGCCATCGTGCGCCATCTGGTCGAGATGCACGGCGGGACAGTCGAAGCTGAAAGCGCGGGCGCAGGCGCGGGCGCGACCTTCACGGTCAAACTACCGCTCATCGCCATGCGCGCGGTGGAGCTTGCCCCGGAGCAAGCGCAAGCGCGTGTGCATCCGACCGCACGCGAGCATGTGCCGTTTCACTGTCCGCCGGAACTCGCCGGCTTGCACATACTCGTCGTGGACGACGAAGCGGATACGCGCGATCTGGTCACAGCCGTGTTGGAACGTTGCGCCGCGCGGGTGACGGCGACGAGTTCGGTGGCGGAAGCGTTCGCGCTGCTCAAAGAGTTGCGCCCCGACGTGCTGATTAGTGACCTCGGCATGCCGGAGGAAGACGGCTACGCTTTGATTAGCCAAGTGCGTGCGCTGCCGGCCCACGCGGGCGGGCGCACGCCGGCCGTCGCGTTGACGGCCTACGCCAGAATGGAAGATCGCCTGCGCGTCCTCCGCGCCGGTTTCCAGACGCATCTGCCGAAGCCGGTCGAACCGGCCGAGTTGGTCGCCGTCGTCGCCAATCTCACCGGGCGAATCACCTAACGCGCGGGGATTTTTAGTTGTTGCGCTAAATCGAAGCAGATAAGAATGGCACGCCGAGCGGAAAAACATTTATCCACGAACCCACACGTTACAACACAAACAGTCTTCTGTTTTAGTTCGTGTTGTGGCGTGTGGGTTCGTGGATAGCTTTTCCTGTTGGCCCAATCTTTCGTGGTCTGCTTTAGGCTAACGCCAATCTCCGACAAGGATGAAGGGGGCCCAGTAAAAGGGTGCGCTGTAGCGGCCGTCAGTGAGCAGTTGCAACTGAGCCGTGCGCAAGGCGGCGGAGATAGCCATCGTTATCATCATCACCCACTTGCGAAAGCGCCAGCCCGGTGAGTTGCGGGCGCACGGGGTCGAGAATCCCGTGGGTGGCAAAATGCAGCACGCCATATTGGCGCAAGTTCTGCTGCCCTAAAGATGTCTCGCTGG
>JANMAD010000619.1:0-2273 GCA_031359515.1 Acidobacteriota bacterium
TTCTTCGCTCATTCTCCATTTCTTTCGGAATCCTAAAGCTGCTTAACGCCCGAATTAACCGGGCGCGGCGAACAGCATCCAATATTGGAGGATAGAGCAATCATGAAAGCCACACAATCCGCGCTCCGGTTGAATGAGTTATAGGTGTACGCGGGTCATCTACGCTGTAAACTTTGCGGCGTAGATGGAACATGCCGGGCGGGTGTGACGACTCTCGAATGAACGGCAGTCGCGATGCCTGTAACAAGCGTGCCGCACACCCACCCGGCGCTTTCGCTCACCAACGAATGCTCAGTTACCGACGCCGGTGAACGCCTCTACTATAAGTTCTTCGCCGAGCCAAAGCCAGCATGTTCCATCATCGTGATCCTGATCTTAACTCTTAGGCAAGGAGAACATTATGGAACAGCCTCCACACTTCGCGGCTCTGATCGGCATTGACTGGTCCGACAAAAAGCACGACAGCTGTCTAGTTGATACGGCGACGGGCACGCAAGAACTCTCCGTCATCTCTCACACGCCTGAAGCTCTCAACGAATGGGCACATCAGTTGCGGAGTCGTTTCCGTGGCGCGCCGGTCGCGGTCTGCCTGGAGCAGTCGCGTGGGCCGCTCATCTACGCCTTGCTCAAGTACGACTTCCTCATCCTCTACCCCGTCAACCCGAAGACGCTTGCACGCTTTCGCGAGGCTTTCACGCCCAGCCGGGCGAAGGACGACCCGCGCGATGCCGAGTATTTGGTCGAGTTGCTCATCCATCATCGAGCGCGGTTGAAGGCGTGGCTGCCTGATGATGACAAGACGCGCACTTTGCAACTCCTTGTCGAGCATCGCCGCCGATTAGTCTCAGACCAGACACGCACGAGCAACCGGCTGACGGCGCTCCTCAAGGGCTACTTCCCGCAAGTTTTGGAATGGTTCCCTGACATTCGGACAACTTTGGTGTGCGACTTCTTGCTGCGGTGGCCTTCTCTTGACGCGCTCAAAGGTATCCGGCGCTCAACGCTTGAGAAGTTCTTCCGGGGGCATAACTCGCACCGCAGATTAACGCTTGAGACACGCCTTGACTCGATTAAGGAAGCCGCGCCGCTGACGACCGACAAAGCTGTCATCAACTCTTCGGTGATGATGGCGCACGCGCTGGCCTCACAGATGAAGACGACGCTCACGGCGGTCAAAGAGTTCGACCAGCGGATCGAAGCGTTGTGCGAAGCGCACGAAGACTTTAAGTTGTTCGCCTCACTTCCCGGCGCAGGCCGCATCTATGCTTCGCGGTTGCTGACCGCGCTGGGCAGTAACCGTGAGCGCTGGGCGAGCGCCGATGAGTTGTTGCGCTTTTCCGGCGTCGCGCCGGTCGTCGAAAGAAGCGGGAAGAGTTCGTGGACACGCTGGCGCTACTTCTGTCCGAAGTTCTTCCGCCAATCGTTCGTCGAGTATGCGGGCGAATCAATCCGCCACTCGGAGTGGGCACGGGCTTTCTACTTATCGCAGAAGTCGAAAGGTAAAAGTCATCAAGCGGCGGTGCGTGCGCTGGCTTATAAATGGATCAGAATCATCTGGAAATGTTGGCAGACGAGAACGAAGTACGACGAGGCGAGGTATGTCGAATGCTTGCGGAAAAAAGGGTCGGCGTTAGTCTCCACGATGCCGGAGGTGCAAGAAACCGCTTGACACGACCGCCTCAGTTAGCTTGTTAGGCTGCGCCTCACCTTTTGAAAATTCTTCTCTTCCTCTTCAGCTCACGCGGTTCGCCTTCTACAATTTCAACTGCGGCTAAAGCCAGTGCCTTCGATATAAGCATTCCGGTGTACATATGTTTAGTAGCGATTTTATCAAAGCGATCCCAGCCTTTAGGTAATAGGTCAGATGCTTGAGCAGCAACTTCATCCTCGCCATAATCCTCAAGGTCTTGAACTATTTTCTCAATAGAAGTTGAAATCATAGCCTTTAATAATTCGTAATCCTAACCAAGTAGCAGCCTAACATGCTTTAGCCTGCCGCGCCGGGCGACAGTTCGTCGCGGCGTTCGACGGGCGCGGGTTTGAACAGGGCGCTTGCGCCGAGCGCGACGAAGAACGTCACCGCGCTGCCGATCACGCCGTACCAAGTCCACACCAGCGGCGTCTTCAAATAAATGTAGAGCATCACCAGACAGCTCGTGACCATGCCGATCAACGCGGGCGGCTCGCTCACGCGGCGCAGGAACGTGCCGACCAGAAAGACGCCCAGCACAGGCCCGTTGATCAACGCCGCGATGGACAACGCTTGACTGAGC
>JANMAD010000624.1:0-1972 GCA_031359515.1 Acidobacteriota bacterium
GGGCCGCTGCTGCGCATCGGGCACGAACGCTTCGTGCCCGGCCTTAGCAGGTTGGTCGAGACCGTGCGCCGCGCAAGCGACGGGCACACACGTCTGTTCATACAGATCATAGACTTCCTCGCGATCAAGCGTCGCCCCGACAAAGAAAAATTCTTCACGCGCTTCTTCGCCGTCAACGAGCGCCACCGGCACGCGCTCGCCGCCGCGACTGATGACGAAGTGTGGTTGACGGCCGATGAACAACGTGTGCGCGCCCTGCTCGCCGCCGCGCCGGATGAGTTGCTCGACAGAGTGTTAGCCGAGCGCGAGCTTGAATCGCTGCGTTTGGGTTATCGCGAGCGCGTGACCGATACGGAGTTGGCGCACATACGCGAGTTGCCGCACGTCCTGCCCGACATCTTCGCCGCCGCCGCCGGCCGCGCACGCGAAGCTGGCTTCGACGGCGTCGAGTTGCACTACGCGCACGCCTACACGATGGCCTCGTTCCTCTCCGCGTTGAATAATCGCGTGGATGGTTACGGCGGCGCGCGTGAACATCGTGTGCGTCTGCCGCGCGAAGTTTACGCGGCGGTGCGTGCGCGCGTCGGGCGCGATTACATCGTGGGTGTGCGCTTCCTCGCCGATGAAGTGATCGCGGGCGGCAGTCGGATTGATGATGCCGTTTACTTCGGCCGCGAGTTTGCGCGCGTTGGCTTCGACTATCTTTCCATCTCGAAGGGCGGGAAGTTTGAGGACGCGCGCCAGCCTAAAGTCGGGCAAGCGGTCTATCCTTACACGGGCGAGAGCGGCTACGAGTGCATGCCGACCGTGCGCTCGGACGCGCGCGGGCCGTTCGGGCGCAACGTCCCGCTCGTCGCTGCGATCAAACTCGCGGTCAATGAGGCTGGCTACAACACGCCCGTCGTCGCGGCCGGCGGCATCACCACCTTCGAGCAAGCCGAAGCGATTCTGCAACGCAATGAGGCCGACATCATCGGCATGGCGCGGCAAGCGCTGGCCGACCCCGACTGGTTCGTGAAAGTTCGCGCGGGACGCGGCACGGAAGTCCGCCGCTGTACCTACACGAATTATTGTGAGGGCTTGGATCAAGTACACAAGCAGGTGACCTGCAAGCTCTGGGATCGCCTTGAGCTTGACGAGTCGGGCGTCGCGCTCAGCACCGACGGGCGCAGGCGGCTGCTCGCGCCGGAGTGGAAGGGATTAGGATGAAGGATGAAAGATGGAAAAAAGATAAGTTCTTATTCATCCCTCATCCTTCATCCTTCCCTCTCATCCTTCATCCCTTCTTCATACGCTGCGATGAACGCCGGATCGCGCCGCCGCAGATTCTCGTGATCGATCTTCTTGCTGCGTGTCATCAACGAATAGGCGAACGGGAGCGGCGTGAGGTGTATGTAATCGCGCGCATGCTCGAACCAGAGCAGGCTCTCATAAGCCGCGCGCTGATACTCTTCGATAATTGGCTTGCGCACACGCTCAAACTCTGCGAGCGCGGCCGGCACATCGCGCCCTTCACGGAAACAATGCGCGAGCGCGATGGCATCTTCGAGCGCGAGCTTCGTGCCTGAGCCGATGGAGAAGTGCGCCGTGTGCAGCGCGTCGCCGAGCAGCACGACGTTGCCATGTTGCCAATGCCAGTTCTTCACGAGCAGGAAGTTAAGCCATTTCGAGTTGTTCGACAGCAACTCGTGCCCGCCGAGGTCTGCGCGGAAAACTTCGCCGAGGTAGCCCCGCGTCTCTTCATCAGTCTGAGCGGCGAAATTCGCGCGCGTCCACGTCTCTTCATCACACTCGACGATGAAGGTGCTGGTCGTCGCGTCGAACTTGTACTAGTGCGCGGCGAACACGCCGGCCTCAGTCTCATGGAACGTCAGCGTCAGCCCGTGAAACAGTTGGCGCGTGCCATACCAGATGTAACGATTGGGGCGCACGCTCAAATCCGGCGCGAAGAACTCGCTGTAACGAGTCCGCA
>JANMAD010000636.1:0-5552 GCA_031359515.1 Acidobacteriota bacterium
GTGGACATGATCATGTCCACCCGCCTCTTTGTTTTGCGCTGCGGGCGCTGATGTTTGCGGCGAACCTGCGGCCCGCGCCGCGCATCGGAGACGCGGCACACTTGAATCTGCGCGCTGCCGTCCGCATACTCTCCTCGACGGCAAATCAACTCGCAGGCATAATTGGAACGAGACATGAAACGTAGACACTTTCGCACCGCCGCGCTCATAGGTCTCCTGCTCGTTGTGTTGACCGCCAACGCGTCCGCGCAGTCCGGCGCAACGCGCCCGCGCCGCGTCAGCCCCGCGACCATCAGCGCGCCGCCGCCCTCGCCTGCGCCGCCGCGCACGACGGGCAACGCGCAGCGCACTAGCGACCAGACACCTGCGCCTGTCGCCGCCAGCGCGAGCGGCGACACGACGCATGCTTACGCGCTGCTGCAACAGAACCAGAACGAAGCGGCGGCGCGCGAGGCGAAACAGATCGCCGCCGCCAATCCAACCAATGCGGAAGCGTGGAAGATCGCGGGCTTCGCGGAGTTCAACCTGAAGCAGTACGCCGCCGCCGCAGGCGATTTGCAAAGCGCGCTCGATCTACAGCGCAAGGCCGGTGCGGAGGATGCGAACACGGTTGACGCGCTGGCGCAATCATTAGCGCGCACGGAACAGTTCGCCCGCGCGCTGCCCCTGCTCGTCGCCGCGACCACGCGCGCAGGCGCGCCGCCCGACGCCACCATGCTCTACTATCGCGGCCTCGTCGAGTTTCGCACCGGCAAGCCGGCCGATGCCGAACGTTCGTTCAACGCGGCCATCAAAGCTGATCCGAAAAACTCGGCCGCGCTCTTCTACTTGGGCCGTATCAGTTATGAGCGCAGCGACACGGACATGGCCGTCACGCTCTTGAATCGCGCGACCACCGCCGACCCGCGTTTCGCTGAAGCATGGACGCTGTTGACTTATGCCTATCTGCGGCGCGCCGGTGCGGCGGGCGCGGGGCCGAAAGCCGATGCTGATTATCTCGGCGCGATCCGCGCGAGCGATGCGCTGCTGCGTCTGCGCAACGACGAAGCGGCGGCGCGCTTGAGCGGGCAGACGCTCATCAGCGCGCAGCAGTTCCCGCGCGCCATCATTGCGCTCGAACGCTTCGCGCTTGATCCGAAGGCGCAAGGGCAGACGCTCTACTTGCTCGGCGTCGCCTATTCGCGCACGAAGAATTTTCCCAAGGCCGTCGCCACGCTTGAGCGTGCCGCGCAAAAGACCACCGACGACGCCAACATCTATCGCGAACTGGGCTATGCCTACGAAGTCTCCAAGCTATACGCCAAAGCCCTCGCCGCCTATCAAAAAGGCGCGGCGCTCGCACCCGACGACACCGACTTCCAGGAGTCAATCGCGCGCGTCAAACCGTTCGCCAAATAGGTGCAAGGTGCAAGGTTGAAAGTGCAGGGGCGACGAAGTGTTCTTCAACCTTAAACTTTGAGTAGTGCTGAAGAAGTAATGTTGTGCCTTGCTGCCGCGTAGCGGCAAACTGACTTTAGCCCGGCGTTTCAACGTCGGGTTACGGACGGCGAGATTGCCCGGCGTCGCGCGAGCGACGGTTGAATTCAGGCGTCGCTCGCGCAACGGTGGATTTACGGCTGACCTATCGTGCGTTGAAACGCACGGCTAAACTCAACCGCCGCTCTGCGGCGCAACCCCGCCCGGCGCACGACACTTTCACCTTATCAAACTTTGAACTTTGCCCCCACCTGAAGTAGCATCCCCGCCATGAAGGATGCGCATACCCGCCGCTTGCGCGCACGACGCGCGCAGATCGTTTTAGGTGCAATGCTCTTGGCCGTCTGCTATGGCGCGTGGCCCGCGCAGGCTGCGACGTGGCACGGGCTTGAGCCGTTGAAGTCGCGCCGCGCCGATGTCGAGCGCGAGTTGGGCCAGCCCGTCGCGCCTGCCGGCGTCGCTCCGGGCGTGCTTCGTTTCAAGGTTGCGGGCGGCATGGTGACGGTCACATTCGTGACGGCGAAATTCGTCGCGACGAAGAAACTCGCGCCCGCTTACGAGGGCACGATGCTGGAAGTCGTCCTGCAACACGACAACGCGGCGGACACGCCCGACTCGCTCGGCCTCTTGAAGAACGGCGACTTCCAACGCGAAGAGCGCAGCGACGTGGCGGTCTTCCGCAATCTCAAGGACGGCCTCTCCTACACCTTCGTCAATAACCGCCTGCGCACGACGCGCTTCGCCGCCGCCGCCGAAGTTTTGGTGCGGGCGCAGAGAGGGAAAGATCAGTGACAAGTGACGAGTGACAAGCCAGAACACCTGTGTCTTAGCTCGTCACGCGTCATTTGGCACTCGGCACTGCCTCATCATGCTTTACCGGCAACATCTGCTCTCCGAGTTGCATGCGCGGCGCGAATCGTTCGTCAGTTTCGAGCGGACGTGGAGCGCGGAGGTGCGCGATTATGCGCGCCGCTTGCACGCGCTGGGCGGGCGCAAGGCTGCCGAGATCGAGCGCGCGACGCAGGCGCAGGGCAAACGGCGCAGACCGAATGCGCTGCCATGCGATGAGCTTGATCGCGCGGGCGCGTGCGTCGTGCCGTTCGGCGCGCGTTGGCGCTCACACGAGGAAGCGCGTCGTTGGGCGCTGGGCGCGTTGGCGGGGCGTGCGACGTGCGCGGCGGACGGTAGCCAACTTCTGCCGGGGCGCGAGATCAGTCTGCCGGTCGCGGCCGTGCAGGTCGCCGCGTTCGAGAATCCGCACACGGCCGACGGGCGCGGCTATCGCAAAGAGGCGCACTTCGAGTTGGTCACGCCGGATGAGTTGTTGGCGACCGAAGGCGGCAAGATCACGGCCGCGGACATTGTGGGCTTGCGCCGCTTCGCGTTGGAGTTGCGCGTGCTGAGCGAGTTCCTGGAGCGCAAACGCGGCTGGCGCGAGCGCGGCGAGCGCGTCCCCGTCGCGTTGTTCGATGGCACGCTCTTGATCTCGGCGGCGCAGATACGCACCGAAAGCAATTTCCCGACGAAGTACATCGAAGCCGCCGCCCGCGCCGTCCGCCTCTCGCGCGAGACGGAAGTGCCGCTCGTCGGGTTCGTGGATCAATCTTACGCGCGCGATCTCGTCAGCCTGCTCGACGCGCTCGCAGGTGATGCACATCGCTCCGCGCTCGTCTATGACGCACAGATTTTGCACGTGCCGGCCGCGCCAACGCATGAGGCCGCCAGTCCGCTGCTCGCGGCATGGGGCGACCGCACGGTTTTCTGTTATTGTCAGCGCGAAGGGTTGACGCAGGAGTTCTACGACGGGGACGTGCCACTCGTCGGCTTCCTCTATTTGCAGACGACCGGCGAGGGCACGCCCGCACGGCTCGACATCCCCGCGTGGGTTTACGCGGCGGGCTTGCTCGATGAAGTTGTGGACGCGGTGCGCGCTGAATGCGTCGTCGGCAACGGCTACCCTTATGCGTTGGAGACGGCGGACGAAGCGGCTTATATCTCGGGCCGCGACCGCGCGCAGTTCATGCGCACCTTACAAGAGTTTGCCGAGCGCGAGCAGATGGCCTTCCGCATCGCGCGCAAAGCGATCAGCAAAGCGCATCGTCGTTAACGCCGAAAATTTTTATGAGCAGTACACACACACACGCGCCGGATAAGATGCGCCATAGCGCCGACGCATGCGCACCCGTCATCTGTCCGGCCTGCGGTGCGTGCGCGCGACGTACGGAGGCGCGCTACTGTGCGACGTGTGGGCGCTCGCTAGGCGAGCGCGGTTATTTACCGGCCGACACCTTGCGCGCTTCGTATCATCAACAGCGTCGTCACCCGTCGCTCGTCTCGCCGCACACGCCGCATCGTTCGTGCATCTTGCGCCGCCGTCTGCCGACGGGGCTGGGCTGGTATCCCCGGCCGCAGCACGCGACCGCACGCGCGTACGCCTTGCTCAACCTCGCGCTCGTCCCCTATCTCGGCCTACTGTTCTGTCCGGGTGTGATCGTCTTAGGCAGCATCGGCCTCTGGCGTGCGCGCCACGCGCCGCCTCGGCACAACAGCGTCCGCACCGCCCGGCGCTGCGTCATGCTCGGTCTCATCATCTGCGGCGCGCAGATCTTTCTCTGGTGGCTGCTGTACAACGTGTCTCCGTGGGCAAGACGGTGAGATAGTTTTCAGTTTTCAGCAAGGCCAGATGCTGATCTCTGAGAACTGAAAACTGAAAACTGATCATGAAGATTGCTAAGATCGTTAAATCGAACTCGCACGTTGACTACATCGGGCGCGTGATCGACACGCTGGATGCGGCCGAGCCGCCGCGCGTGGAGGATTACGGGTTCGCGCAGTTCGTGGCGTTGCCGCTCGGTGCGGGACAGGATGTTGTCGGCGTCATCTTCGATACGGAGTTGCTCAATCCCGACTACGGGCAGTTGGGGCCGCGCCTATCGCCGCCCGTCGAGTTGTCCGTGCTTAGCCCCGACATGTTGCACGAGCAGGGCGTGCTGGTGCGCGTGTTGCTCTTGGGCTGGCGCGCAGAGGGCCGTGCGCAGCAGGGCGTGCCGCGCCGCGTGCTGCCGGTCGGACAAGAAGTGCATAGTCTGCCGGACGCGGACATGCACGCCTTTCATCGTGACGACGCGGGGCGTTTGCAGTTGCATTATTATTCGCAGGTGGTGGCGCACGCGGGCGCGTTTGCCGGGCCGCTCATCGAAGCCATCATCGCGCAACTCGAAGTGGCGTGCGCGCCCGACGAGCGGCAGCGGCTTTGTGTGCTAAAGAAATCGCTCGTCTGGCAACGTACGCTCGGCGGCGCGCGTCTGTAATGACACAGCCTGAAGTTTTAAGAAGGGAAGCCCAGACCAATGACCAGATTTAAACTCTTATTGCCGACTGCCCTGTGCGGTCTGCTGCTCTTGGCGACGAGCGCGTGGGCGCAGCGTGCGCGCACCGTCGGCGAGCCGCAGAAGCAGGACGCAAGAGCGGCGCAGACCATGCCGACGCCCCCGCCCGCGCCGCCCACCGTCAAAGCGAAATACGAAGGCGGCGTCTTCGGCTACAACAAGCGGCAGACCGGCACGCTCACGTTCGACGACCCGAACAACCGGCTCGTCTTCCGCGACAAACAGGGACACGAATATATCTCGATCCCCTACGCTTCACTCGCCGCCGTCTATGGCGACACACAATCGCGCCGCCCGACCGCAGCCGGCGTGCTCGGCGGTGCCAGCATCTACACTTTGCCCGCGCTGCTCATTAGAAAGAAGTATCGTTACCTGACCATGCAGTTCAACGATCCGGACACGCGCGTCTCCGGCACGACCAGTTTTAAAGTGGACAGCAAAGAACTACTCGACTCACTGGTCGCCACCGTCGGGCAGAAGGCCGACATGGAACCGCGCGGCGAAGCCTACGTGCGCAAGTCGAAGACCGCGAGCGCCACGCCTTAAACCGAAACTGAATAACCACTAAGGCACAAAGGGCACGAAGAAGAGCATGCATCTCTTCGTGCCTTTCGCGTTCTTATTCTTATACCAAGTTGCAGTAGCAAGAGAGACTGCGCAGTCATCCAGTCAGTACCGCCTGCGGTA
>JANMAD010000057.1:0-4975 GCA_031359515.1 Acidobacteriota bacterium
AACCGAGATCAGCCGCTCGCTACAGGAGAGCGAAGACCGCTTCCGCCGCGCCTTCGACTTTGCCGCCGTCGGCATGGCCCTCGTCGCGCACGATGGGTGCTGGCTGCAAGTCAATCGCGCGCTGCAAAAACTGATCGGCTACGGCGAAGCGGAGATGGTGGCGACCTCGTTTGAAACTATCGTCCACCCGGACGAACTGGATGTGGTGCGCTTACACATCGCGCAACTGCTCAAGGGCGACGTGCCGACCTGTCAGTTGGAGATGCGCTACTTTCACAAACGCGGGCACGCGGTCTGGGGCGCGACCAACATCTCACTCTTGAGCGAACCGCACGCCGGCGCGGGCCAACTCATCTTCCAGATTCAAGACATCACGGATCGCAAGCGCGCCGAAGAGCAACTGATCCACAGCGCGCTGCACGACCACCTAACGGGGCTGCCCAACCGCGCGCTCTTCATAGACCACCTCAAACTCGCCATCGAGCGCGCCAAGCGCCGCCCGGATCATCTCTTCACCGTCCTCTTCCTCGATCTTGATCGCTTCAAGGTGATCAACGACAGTCTCGGCCACACTATCGGCGATCACTTGCTCGTCGGCATCGCGCGCCGGCTCGAAGCGGCGTTGCGCCCCGGCGATACGGTCGCGCGACTCGGCGGCGACGAGTTCACGATCTTGCTCGAAGACGTACGCGACCTCGCGGAAGCTTTGCAGGTGGCGGAACGGCTGCAACGCGATCTGGCCAAGCCGTTCAACTTCGACGGGCATGAAGTGTTCACGACGGTGAGCATCGGGCTGGCGCAATCGGCGGCGCGCTACGAACGGCCCGAAGACATGCTGCGCGACGCGGACACCGCCATGTATTGTGCAAAGGCGCAAGGCAAAGCGCGTTGCGCCGTGTTCGATCAATCTATGCACTCGCTCGTCGTCGAGACGATGCAGCTTGAGACCGATCTGCGGCGCGCGGTCGAGCGGCAAGAGTTCGTCGTCCACTATCAACCAATCGTGGCGTTGGATGGTTTGCGCTTCAATGGCTTCGAGGCGTTGGTGCGTTGGCAGCATCCGGAGCGCGGGCTGTTGATGCCGGATAAATTCATCCCGCTCGCGGAAGAGATGGGGCTGATCAGCGACATCGGGCGGCAGGTGCTACAAGCGGCCTGTCAGCAAATGCGCCGGTGGCAAGACACTTACGCTTGCGCCGAATCATTGACCGTGAGCGTCAACCTGTCGAGCAAACAATTTCTCCAACCGCACCTCGTCGAACAGGTGTTGGACACGGTGCGCGCGGCCAAGCTTGAGCCGGCGCACCTCTGTCTGGAAGTGACTGAGAGCTTGATGATGGAGAATATAGATCGGGCGTCGGAGATGCTGCGGCGGCTGCGCACACACGGCGTGCGGCTGAGCCTCGACGACTTCGGCACGGGTTACTCGTCATTAAGTTATCTGCACAACTTCCCGTTCAACGTGCTGAAAGTTGATCGCTCGTTCGTCGCACGCATGATCGGCCACGATGAGAACATCGAGATCGTGCGGACGATCTTGCTGCTGGCGCAAAATTTGAAGATGGATGTGGTGGCCGAAGGCGTGGAGACTGAGGCGCAGTTGACCACGCTGCGCGCGTTAGGTTGTGAATATGCGCAAGGGTATCTCTTCTCTCGTCCGCTCCCGGCCGCGGCCATCAATGATCTCTTAGCCGCCATCCCGCCTGCCGCCGTCGCCCCTCCCTACAACGATTACGCGCCCGCGACCTACGCGCGCATCGCATTGTAAGCGCGGGTAGATACGTCTTTACGGAAAGCCTTACCTAAAGCGAAACTCACATGCTGGGCGCAGAGGGAAAACATCAGCCACGAACCTACACGAAGCAACACGAACAAAACAGCCAGCACTTTCGTGTGTTTGGTGGCGGGTCGGTTCGTGTGTGCTCGTGGATCATTTCCTCTGTCGTTCCAATCAGGTGTGGTTTGATTTAGCGGCTGAGAGCGCGAGCTGTAGGATGCCCCACGCTCCCAGCACAAGCGCACCCGGTTTTATTTCACAACGACAATGACGCCGGCCATGTCGTGGCCGCCCTTGCTGCCGTGGAAGGTGCAGTAGTAAGGGTATTTGCCCGGCTTCGTGAATTTATAGCTGAACGACTGGCCGGCGGAGAGCGTGTCCGACTCGAACGCGCCTTTGTCGGCCGCGACCGTGTGCGCACCCTCTTTGTTCAGCCACGTGACGGTTGTGCCCGCCTTCACGCGCAGCGTGCGCGGCTCGAATTTTAAGTTGCTGACGGTAACGGTCGTTTGCGTTGCGGTGGGCGGCGTCTGTTTGGCGTTAGCATGCGGCGGCGGCGCGGCGACGACAGCTAAGCAGCACAGCATGCTGAGGGCTAAGATGATAACTTGCTTGCGTGTGTTCATGCGGGCGTTGTCTCCTCTGCGGCAGATGTTAGCGTAAGCGGTGCGCGTGAACCGCACCGGCGCAGGGCAGAGTATGCGCCGCGCAAGAATAATGTCAACGGCAACGGATCGGTCGTTAGTTGCAGTGCCAGCCACGGAGGCGCACGCGCCCTTCGTGCTGGGGCTTGATGTGGGCACGTCGAGCGTGCGCGCCGCGCTCTTTGACGGGCGCGGGCGCGAAGTCACGGCTACGGGGGCACGTGTGCCGCGCGCATTTCGCACGACGCGAGCCGGCGGCGCGGAGAGCGATGCGGCCGAACTGATCGCGCAAGTCGAAACCGTCATTGACGCCGCGCTCGCACGCGCACCCGTTGGCGCGCTCGCCGCCTCGCCCGTCTGGACGCAGATCATCGCTGACGTGTTGGGCCGGCCCATCAAACTCTCACATGTGGTTGAAGCATCGAGTCGCGGCGCGGTCTTGCTCGCACTGGAAACGCTCGGCGCAATCGCAAACTTGATAAGTGTGCCGTTTCCGCCTAGCACACAAATCTTTATCCCCAATGCCGCGCACCATGCGCGCTACCGTGCCGGTCTCGCGCGCCAACAACAAGCTTACAAAGCGATCATCAGCCGGGTGCCTGACAACATTTGAGGTCTGCGTTTGCGTCTGCCAGCACACAACTTTTTAAGCCACCCGCGCGGCTTCGACTAGCTCCGGCCGTGTACTTTCAAGCGACATCTGCGCCGCCTGTTTCGGCTCTACGCCGGCCAGCGAGATAGTCTCCGCGCGTTCGGTCAGGAACTGCACGATGTCTTTCGTGAAGAGCAGGTCGAGCGTCCAATCGAGCGCGACGCGCACCTTCTTCTCGAAGCGTGGCAGTTTCGCCAGATAGATCGAACGCCACAGCCACCACGCGATGAAGCCTGAGAAGTTGAGGCCCATGATCTGCGCGACGCCGGTGCGCCGGCCGATGGCGGCTAAGAGACCGATGGTCTGGAAGACGAACGGTTTTTTCCGGCCGCCGCGTATGGTCGCCTTGATGTTATCGGCCAGCACGCGCCCCTGCCGGATCGCGTGTTGCGCGGTTGGCGGATAGGCTCGACCGGTCTTCGCGTCGGGGATCGCGGCCCCGTCACCGATAGCCCACACGCCGGGATAGTCCGGCACGGCCATGAACTCATCGGTCACGACACGCCCGCGCTCGCGCGTGCAAGGCAAAGTGTCTAGGAGCGGATGCGGCGACGTGCCGGCCGTCCAGACGAGCGTGTTCGTCGTGATCACCGTGCCGTCGCTCAAAGTAACTTCGCGGTCGGTGACGTTCGTCACCTTCGCACCCGTGTGAATCTCGACCTTGCGCTCGCCCAATTTCTGTTGCGCGTAGCGACCAAGTTTCTCGCCCAACTCCGGCAGCACCGTTTCGCCCGCATGCACCAGCACGACGCGGAGCATGTCCTCTTTGAGGTGCGGGTAAAACTCGACCGCCTCGCGCAGAAAATCGTTCATCCCGGCGATGGTCTCCGCCCCGGCGAAGCCGCCGCCCGCGACGACGAAATTCAAGAGCGGCTCGCGCACTTTCGGGCAGCACTCGAAATCCGCTTCTTCCAAGTTGGCGATCATGTGATTGCGTAGGTGGATCGCGTCGCCGAGCGACTTCATCGTGAGCGCGCGTTCGCTGAGACCGGGCAGACCGTAGAAGTTCGTGATCGAGCCGAGCGCCAGCACGAGATGATCATATTCGAGTTCGTGCCCGTGCTGCTCGTGTCCGTGCCGGACGCCGACGCGCTTGTTGGCGAGATCGATGTGCTCGACATCGCCATGGAAGAAGTGGACGCGGCGGAGCAGTTTGCGGATCGGGTTGACGATGTGCGTCATGTCCAGATCGCTCGCCGCCACTTCGTGCAGCATCGGCGTGAAGAGGAAAAAGTTCTCGCGGTTAACAATCGTGATCTCAATGTCGGGGTCGCGCGCCAGCGTCCGCTCCAGACGCATGGCCGTGTAGAGACCGCCGAAGCCGCCGCCCAGTATGATGATGCGTGTTCGTTGCTGCGTGCTCATGGTTTTCGTTCCTCACTTCGCTGTTGCTTAGACAGTCCGACCGGCGCGGCGGGCAAGGCTCGCATGCCTGCCGCCGCCCCTCGTTTGGCTTACGACTCCTTGAGCGGCGCAGTGCCGAAGTTGACGCCGAACCGCTGACACCAGATCGTCACGGCCTTGTACTTGTTGAGATCGATATTGGCGGGCAGGTCATAATTCTGATCGCCGAGGTTGCCTTTGAGCGCGCCGACCTCGATGAAGCCGGCGGTCTTGACCATGTCGCTGTCGGTCGCATCGTTCGCGGCGACGAGATAGACGTGTACGTCGGGACCGTTGGACGTGGCGAAGTTGGTCAGGCGCAAAGTCTTCTGCCCGTTGGGCAATTGATAGACGGCCGCCGTGCCTTTGGTATCGTGCGCGACGGAGTGGAAGTTGCCTGTAGCGATGGTCGCGGTCGAAGTTGCCGCGGCCGCGGCGGTCGGGAATTGTTCATTGACTTGTTGGTTGACGAAGAGACGCTCGGGGCGAAAGGCGTACCATGCTCCGGCGACGACGACG
>JANMAD010000067.1:0-3120 GCA_031359515.1 Acidobacteriota bacterium
TTCCCGATTGTCTATGGCGAGTTCGGCGCAGGCCGCCATTGTTTCGTCGTCTATGGTCATTACGACGTGCAGCCGGTCGGGCAGTTGAGCGAGTGGGCGGTCGGCCCGTTCGCCGCGAGCGTGTTGGACGAGAAGCTGTACGCGCGCGGCGCGTCGAACAGCAAAGGCGATCTGGTCGCGCGGCTTGCGGCCGTCGAAGCGTATCAGAAGACGTTCGGCAAGCTGCCGTTCTGTCTACGCTTCATCGTCGAAGGCGAAGACGGTTTGGGCAGTCCGAGTTTATATCAATTCACGAGCGAGCACGCGGACATGCTGCGCGCCGACGGCGCGATCTGGGACGACGGCTATCGCGACACGAAAGAGCGGCTCGTCATCAATCTCGGCTTCAAGGGCATCACCTTCATCGAGCTACGCACGTACGGCGCGCGAACTGATCTGCACTCGAAGTGGGGCGGCATCGTGCCCAATCCGGCGTGGCGACTCGTGCAGGCGCTCGCCACCATCGCCTCGCCCAAAGGCGTGATCACGATTGACGGCTTCGGCTCGCACATCGCGCCCGTCGAAGATGCGGACGCGAAGATGTTGAAGCAGATCGAGTTGGACGAAGCGGGCTTGAAGCGACAGTTCAAGATCAGCGGCTGGGTGCGCAACATGAGCGGGCGCACGTTGACCAAAGAATTGATCTTCGGCCCGACCTGTACAATCTGCGGCATCCAAACCGGCCACACAGACGCGGGCGCAAAGACCGTCCTGCCCGGCATGGCCCGCGCCCGCCTCGACTTTCGGCTCGTGCCCGATCTCACCCCCGCGCTCGTCGTCGGACTGCTGCGCAAGCATCTGGACACGCGCGAGTTTCAAGACATCGAGATCGTCGAGATCGCGAGCGCGCCGTTCGCCAAGTCTGCGCCGACCTCGACCGTGGCGCGGGCGGCGGTCGAGGTCGCGGCCGAAGTTTACGGCCAACCGCCGGTCGTCTATCCGCTCGATCCGGCGTCGGGGCCGGTCGGCGCGGTCTGCGGCGTGAACGTGCCGCCGACGCCCGTCGTCTCCTTCGGCCTCAGTTATGCCGGCTCGAACCCGCACGGGCCGAACGAGAACATACGCATCGCGGATTTCATTCTGGGCATCAAGTATTTCGGGCGCGTCATCCATCAACTCGCGCAGATCAGCCGCGACGATTTCAAAGAGCGCGGCACGATGGAAGTCGTTTTGCCGATCAGCAGATGAGAAGGGTTTGAGACTTGTGTTACTTGCTTGTGCGGAAGGTTGCAGTTCACCACAGAGACACAGAGCGCACAGAGGGGGCGCAGAGAACAGAGCAAGTCTCCGTGCTATCTTCGTGTCCTCTGTGTCTCTGTGGTGAATTAACAACCCCCAATACCATCAACTGCGAATTGCTCTGAAACCCCGCGCGAACAGTATGGTTAAAACAGCAACGGACGAGAGAGGCGTGGCGCAGGAGATCGAACGCCTGCGCGCCGAGTTGCGTCATCACGAGGAACTCTACTACGTCTATGACAACCCGGAGATTTCCGACGCCGACTACGACGCGCTGATGGCGCGGCTGAACGAACTTGAGACCGCGCATCCGGAATTGCTCGCGCCCGACAGTCCGACGCAACGCGTGGGCGGGCGGCCCATTGAACGGTTCGAGCAGTATGCGCATCGTCGCCCGATGCTCTCGCTCGACAACAGCTACAACATCGAAGACCTGCGCGCCTTTGACGAACGCTGTCGCAAACTCGCCGACGGGCGCACGTTCGAGTACGTCGCGGAGTTGAAGATCGACGGCCTCTCAATCGCGTTGCATTACGAGCGCGACGTGCTAGTGCGCGGCGTGACGCGCGGCGACGGGCGTATCGGCGAAGACGTGACGCAGAACGCGCGCACGATCCGCAGCATCCCTTTGCGTTTGAAAGAAGCGCACACAGAGGCCGAGATTGAAGTGCGCGGCGAGGCTTATCTCGCGCGCAAGGTGTTCGCGCGCATCAACGCCGAGCGCGAGGAGGCGGAAGAGCCGCGCTTCGCCAACCCGCGCAACGCCGCCGCCGGCACGATCCGCCAACTCGATCCCAAGATCGTCGCCGCCCGTCGCCTCGATCTCTTCGCCTACGACACGCTCACCGGCGAACGCAAAACTTTCGACACACACTGGCACGCGCTCAATTGGTTGGAACGTGCGGGCTTTCGCACGGGCCCGCGCCGTCTGTGTACGACGATTGATGAAGTGATCGCGTTCTGCAACGAGATGGAAGCGGAGCGCGACAAGCTCGAATACGAGATTGACGGCGTGGTCGTGAAGATCAACTCGACCGCGCTGCAAGACGAGTTTGGCGCGACGACGAAAGCGCCGCGTTGGGCCATCGCGTATAAATATCCGGCGCGACAGGCGACGACGCAGATCAAAGAGATCATCGTGCAGGTCGGGCGCACCGGCGCGCTCACGCCCGTCGCCATCCTTGAGCCGGTGCAACTCGCGGGCACAACCATCTCGCGCGCCACGCTGCATAACGAAGACGAGATCAAACGGCTCGGCGTGCGCATCGGCGATCATATCTTGCTTGAGAAGAGCGGCGATGTGATCCCGAAGGTCTTGAAGGTCGTCGAGTCGCGGCGCACAGGCGCGGAGAAGCGTTTCCGTATGCCGAAGCAGTGCCCGGTCTGCGGCGGCGTAGTGTCGCGGCCCGAAGGCGAGGTCGTCGCGCGTTGCGTCGCGGCGGATTGTGCAGCGCAGTTAAAAGCGCGTTTGCTGCACTTCGCGTCGCGTCGCGCGATGCGGATCGAGGGCTTGGGCGATGCGCTCGCGGATCAGTTTGTGCAGACTAAACTCGTGCGCGATGTTGCGGAGCTTTATGCTTTGACACACGAACAGGTCGCGGGACTTGAGCGCATGGCGGAGAAGTCGGCGACGAACCTGCTCGCGCAGATCGCGGCGAGCAAGGAGCGCGATCTGCCGCAACTCGTCTTTGGTCTCGGCATACGCCACGTTGGCGAGCGCACGGCCGCGATCCTCGCACGGTCGTTTCGCTCGCTTGCGCGTTTGGGCGCGGCGACGGTCGAAGAGTTGGATGAGATACCGGAGATCGGTCTGACTGTGGCGGAGAGCGTGCGCGATTGGTT
>JANMAD010000077.1:0-5968 GCA_031359515.1 Acidobacteriota bacterium
CGAGTTGCTGCCCGTCAAACGCGAGGGCAGCATTGACGAGTCGGCCATCGTCGAGGGCGCACGCCGCCTACGCAATCGCTTGCAGGAGGATGGCTATTTCTTCGCCGACGTGACCGCTAGTTGCTCGGTCACGCCCGCGCAGAACACGACGGCCGCGCCCGGCTCAACCGTGACTGCCATACCCGCGCCCGCCGGGAACACAAGCACGCCTGCACAGTCCGGCAGCGCGAATGTGCCGAACAGCAACGCGCCCGCCGCGCCGGGCGGCAACGCGCCGGCAGGTGTCGTGCAGACCGACATCACCGGCGCGCTCGGTGGGCAGGACACGCCGGGCGATGTGGCCGAGACATGCCAGTTGCCCTCGTCGGCGGAGTTGAGCGGGCGCACTGTCAACATCACGTACACGGTCGAGCGCGGGCGGCGCTTCCGTCTGACCGACATCCGCATCATCAACGCCGACACCGGCGGCCCCGCGCAACTCACTTACGACGACCTCGCCGACGACCTGCGCTCGGAGACCTCAGGGCTATTGAGCATCTTGCCGTTCATCGGCAAGGCCGGGCGCGGTTATACGAGCCGCGACATACTCGAACAGGATCGACGCACGGTCGAAGCGCGCTACCGCGATCTCGGTTACCGGCGCGCGAAAGCCGAAGTCCGGCAGGGCATCGCGCTCAACAGCGAAGATTTGATCATCACCTTCGCCGTCACCGAAGGGCCGCTGACGCGCGTCGCGGGCGTGGACGTGCGCGGCAATCAGATTTACACGACCGAGCAACTGCGCGACGAGCCGTGCAAGGCGGCGAGTTTGCGCGGCGAAGCCTGCACGATCACGGGTGCGCCTTACGCGCGCACGCTCGCGCGCAACGACGCCGACCGCATTCGCGGCCTCTACACGCGCAACGGTTATGCGGACGCAGACGTGCGCGTTGATGTGGTCGAGTTGCCGAAGAACGAGCAGGGCGACGAGCAGGTGCGGCTCGTCTACGACGTGACCGAAGGCGGCAAGGTCTTCATCAATCGCATCATCATCAACGGCAACGAAGGCACGACGCCCGACGCGCGGCTGCGCACCAAACGTAAGGCCATCCTCGAAGCCATCCCGCTCAAGCCGGGCGACGTGTTGCGCGCCGACGACGTGGCCGAAGCCGAGCGCGTACTGTACGAGACGAACGCTTTCCGCCAGGTCATCATCCGCACGCAGCCCGCGACCGAGAGCGCGGGCGGCTTCCGCACGCGCGACGTGATCATCGATCTCGAAGAGTTGAAACCGCGCCGGCAGGATTACATCTTCGGCTTCTCGACCGACGGCGGCCCGCTCGGCGGTTACGAGTTGCAGAACAACAACCTGCGCGGCGAGTTGCGGCAGGGCGCAATTCGTTTTCGCGCGAACAAACAACATCAACTGCTGCGCTTCGAGTTTTTCGATCCGCGCTTTCGCCACTATGGCAAAGCGAAATTCTCGCCGCTCGCGGCCTCTTTGCAATATTCGCGCGACGTGAGCGTGACGCGCTTCTTCCGTTCGACGATTGATCGCGGCAGCTTCGGCATCGTGCAACGGCTCGACGCGAAGGGCAACCCCATTGATATCTTCGGCATGCGCACCGGCGAGCCGACGATCAACCGCCTCACCTTCAATATCGAATCGCAGCGCGTCTTGAACCAGCGCGCCCGCACGATTCTCTTCATTCGCTACAACTACGAAGACGTGCGCCTGTTCAAGATCGGCAGTCTCTTAGTCGAGCCGATCCTACGCCCCGACAAGGGCGTGCGCCTGTCGCGCTTCGGCGCGACCATTACGCGCGACACACGCGACCGGCAGTTCGACCCGACGCGCGGCGAGTTTCTGACCACCGACTACGCGCTCGCCTTGCGCCAACTCGGCGGCAATCTCTCGTTCGGCAAACTACTCTTGAACTATCGCCGCTACTATCGTTTCGGCGGCAATGGCGGAGGGACGAACGCGCGCACGCCAACCTTGTTCGAGCGCAAGAACGAGCCGGCAGGCATCAAGGGCACGGTTTTCGCCGCGAGCGTCACGCTCGGCGCGGCCAATGTCTTCAATCCGCGCGACCGCGACGGCACGCCGGGCATCAGCGAGATAGATCGCACGCTGCCGATCAGCGAACGTTTCTTCTCCGGCGGTTCGACCACGCTGCGCGGCTTCAATTTTGAAGAAGCGGGCCCGCGCCGCGTCATCTGTCCCGGCACGCTGACCACAGATATGACAACGCAGATTCAGAACTGCATGCCGGGCATCTTCCGCGATTTGAAGGGCAAGCCGGTGCGGCTGAATCCGTTCACCGTGCCCGTCGGCGGCAATGCTATGGCCGTCGTGAACCTTGAAGCGCGCGTGCCCTTAACGCGCATCTTTCAAGTCGTGCCCTTTTACGATGGCGGCAACGTCTTCCGCCGCATCGGCGACATCTTCGGCACCCGTAAACCGAAGCCGACGGACACACTCGACGACCGCAACCTGCGCGCCCAGTGGACGCACACCGTCGGCTTAGGCTTGCGTGTGCGCACGCCCTTCGGGCCGCTTGCGGTTGATTACGGTTTCGTGCTCAAGCCGCCGACCTTCGAGATACCGCAGTTCGCCGGCCCACCCGCGATCCTGCGACTCCGGCGCACGCAAATACATTTCCGCTTCGGCCAAGCGTTCTAAACCGACAGCGCGAAATCGCAGTACAGCAGAATGGCACAGCGAGCGAAAAACATTTATCCACGAAACCACACGAACCGACACGAACCGGCGTGGGTCTTGCTTCGTGCTTGTTCGTGTGGTTTCGTGGATAATTTTTCCCTGTTGTCCCTATCTTTCGTGGTTTGATTTAGAGCAAGAGATGAAAGTCAAAGATTGCGACAAGCGAGCAGCAATGAAGCTGCATAGGCGGCGGTCACGTGTGAGACACACGATCAAGCGAATCCTATGGCTGCTCACTGCCTACTGCCTACTGCCTACTGCCTACTGCCCTTCTACGCCCGCGCAGGAAGTGGTGGACAAAATGGTGGCGAGCATCAACGGGCGCGAGCTGATCACCTACACCGATCTGTTATGGCAGTTGGCGCTCGAACCAAACACGCCACTCGATAATCCGCGCAGCGAAGATTTGCAGCGCGTCTTGAACCTGCTGATCGATCAACGGCTGATCGCCGAAGAGGCGGGCAAACTGCCGGCCATCACGGCGAAAGATGCGGACGTGGAGCGCGCGACCAACGATCTGATCAAACGCTTCCCCTCGCAAGCAGGCTTCAGCGAACGTTTACAGCGCGTCGGGCTAACGCCCGAACAGTTGCGCGAGATCGTGCGCCAGCGCGTCGAGATCGAGAACTATCTCAACTTCCGTTTCCGCTCGTTCGTCGTCATCGCGCCCAAAGAGATCGCCGATTATTATCGCGACGTGTACGTCCCGCGCTGGCGCAAAGCCTCGCCCGGGCGCATCGTGCCGACGCTCGCCGAAGCGACCACGCAGATCGAGCAAACGCTGACCGAGAGCAAGATCGAATCCGACACCGACGCCTTCCTCGAAGACGCCCGCGCCCGCGCCGAGATCGCTATCCTCAGTCCGGTGTGAGAGACAGTAGGTGGGCGCAGCGCCTTGTTGGGCTGCCGTGCGATTAGCTTTGCGGCTGGGGCGGATTTTACCCCGCCGCAATACTCAACTTTGCCGTTCCCCAAGACAGTAACATAGCCCGTCCGGCGCGACGACGAAAAAGACTTTCCAATTCGTGTCTCCGTGTTGGTCAATGCGGAAGTCGGCCGCATCTTTTGCTAAGCCGTTCGCCTGCAATTCCGCGAAGGCGGCTGCGGCATTATCAACCTCGAAGAAGCATCCTTCCTGCGTCGGGTCGCCGCCATTCTCGGCCAGCCCTATCTGAATGCCGTCTCGCCCGAGGACAGCGGCCTTATGCGGCGCATCTAGCCGTGCGACAACCTGAAAGCCCATGATCGTTTCGTAAAAAGGGATGGCTGTTTCCACATTCTCCACCGGCAGGTTCATCGCGTCGGCCAGATACGGCCAAGCGGTTTTGAATACTGCTTTCATGCTGCGCTCCTTAGCCTTGGAATAATCCTTTCCACATGTCCCGACCAATATCATTGGCAACGAACACCAATTTACGACAATCTCCACCCGGTTGCACGACCTGTTGCTCGGTCATCCCCGTCTGCACCTGCGCCCAACGCTCGCTCCGCAACCAGCACGCGCGCGAATTAGCATCAACCTCGAAGAGGTAGAACAACTGAAGCGCCATCAGCAGGACGAAACACGAGGCGAAAGCGTAGAGCACACTCAGCGCGCGGAGCCAGAAGGGCAACGGCAAAGGCAACTTGCCGACTGCGGCTCTGACTTTCCGCGAGAAGAATAACCAGCCGCCAAATGCAAAGTTAGTTATCACGAGCAGCAGGACGCCCACGTTTTGCCAGAAGAAGGGACTGTGCATAGCCGCTTTACTCAGCACCCGCCGGCACTAGCCCAGCACGTCGGTGACGCTGACGCACAAATCAGCGAGTGTCTGCGCTCGTATCTCCTCGCCGCGCTGAAAGTGTTTGACCGTCTGGTACGTGCCCAACTTTGGGGACAGAGGCTAAAGGGTCTTTAACCGTCCTTCGCTTCAGGATTAGAAGGGTTTCTGAGCCAAGGATCAATCAATAACACTTTGCCTCTAGGCGTTGTAATCGAAAAAGCCGCGTGGCCAAACTATTTTGTTTTCGTCTCCTGCGCCGAAACTTGATAAACAGGCCCCACCAGCAGTATTAACAAAGCTGCCAACAATCCGAACACCTTCATAATTATCTCCTCAAGAAATTAAGTAAGTCCGAAAAAGTTCTTTGACAACTATCTCAACTGGTTAGCCAGAAGTCTCCTGAGCAGACTCCTGCTTTGCGTAAACGCTCACGCCGACTCATGTCAAAGATATACCGACATGCAGCATCTGCTGACTTATCAATTGAGAGCGTCGGGCGGTTCGCCAACGCTCGGCCTTTGACACTGCGCCAGAGGTGAGCCATCGCGTTGAGTTCCGGCGTGGCGCGCGGCAACAGGCGCACCTGAAGGCCCAACCCAGCCGCCAACTCCCGGCTCTCTTCTGCTGTGTGCGGCGTGCCGCGATCTTCAAACAACACAATGTGCCAACCACGCCAATGCGCGCGGATCATCTCTAGGAAGTATTGATGAGTCACTTCATCCCACACTTTGGTAATCAGCAACAACACGTCGCCGCTTTTGATATTGATAACGCCATGCAGGCTGCGCTTCTGGCGATTGCCCGTCACGGGCACACGACACTGTTGCCCGATGCGGCAGTAGCAACTGTAGAGCGGTGGCGTCTCCGTGATGATAAGCTCATCCAGCATCAGGATGACACAGCGCTCTCGCTCAAAAAGCCCACGTTTTAGCCCCCTTTAGCTTGTCGCCACGTCACAGGGCGCAAAGCTAACTGGTGGCGCGGACGTTTCCAGCGAACCCGCCGCCGCGCAATCGCGAGGCGAACGCTGTCGGCAGAGACCACGACTTTGTGCTCATCGCGCAGATACTCGACCAAGAGCGAAGCCGTCCCGACGGTCGAGCGATAGTCAAACTCGCGCGGGTCGCGCTCAATGACCGCGTCAATCAGTGGGTCAATGATGCCGGATGCTGTGCAGGGGCGACCACAGCGCGGAGCATCCAAGAGGCGCAATGCCAACTCCAAATCAGTGCGTGATTGGAAGCGGCTAACCCAGTTGTAAACAGTCTGGCGGGTGCCGCCTAAGTGGTGTGCGATTTCCGGCACGCTCTCGCCGTCATCGAGCCAGAGCAGGGCGTAAGCCCGAAGTGTTTGCCGCGCGTCGTGCGAATGTGCAATCAAGTCTTGCAGCTTCGCGCGCTCTCTGCGGCTGAGAATGGAGTAAGTCATCTCTTCCCCTTAGTAACACTGAAGCGATGACTGCATTATAACTTTGTCAAAGAACTTTTTCGGTTCTACTTAG
>JANMAD010000104.1:0-4345 GCA_031359515.1 Acidobacteriota bacterium
CGCCGCCAGCCTTTATCTTGATTGACAAGACCCGCCTCGCCCAACTGCTTGACGGCTTCGGCGTAGAGCGACGGCATGGTCGAAAGATAATAGACGCGGTTGCCCTGCGTGCCGCGCTCGCGGTCGATCTGATCGAGCAGATCACTGAGTTTTTTATAATCTTCCGGCTGGTCAATGTTGACGGCCGAATAATAAAGCCCCTGCGCGAACGAATCCCAGACCTCTTCGTCCACGCGCTTGGCCTCGGAGAACTGCCCGATGGCTTCTTTCATCTTGCCGCGAAAATCGTCGTGACTCATCTCGGTGCGCGCCGCGCCGACGATGGCGAACTCGCCCGGAATGAGTCGCTCTTGCACGAGCCGGTAGAGCGCGGGCACGAGTTTGCGCTTGGTCAAATCGCCGGTCGCGCCAAAGATGATCACGGTACACGGCTCGGCCGTGCGCTCAAGGCGCAACCCTTCGCGCAAAGGATTGTCCATTACGGTTGCTGCTGACATCACTGGTTCCTCGATGAATTATGACTCAATGAAATGACGAGATGAGTTGAGATATAAGCCCTGCGCCGAGCGAACTGCTTAAGCCGATCACATATTTCAGACTGTTTCATTGATGACCAGCAGGCTTTCGCGCGGCGCAGGGATATTGTCGCCGTCCATGCGCGATCTCTAATCAATCGCGCACGGACGGCTGAACCGTTACTGTTTGCCCAGCAACTCTTCCCACTCGGTATGGATCATGCCCCCGCCGGGCTTGTCCGTGCGCTCGTAGGTGTGCGAGCCGAAGAAGTCGCGTTGCGCCTGCGTCAGGTTCAACGGCAACTCGGCTGCGCGGTACGAGTCGAAGTAACCAATAGAGGCCGACATGCCGGGCACGGGCACGCCGGTTGTGATCGCGGTTGCGACAGCCTTGCGCCAGTTCGGTTGCGCCTGTTCGACAAACGCATTGAAGTCGGGATCGACGAGCAGACTCGGCAGATCGGCGCGGCGTTGATACGCCTGCTTGATCTTGTCGAGGAACTGCGCGCGGATGATGCAGCCGCCCTTCCAGATGCGCGAGCATTCGCCCAGATCGATGTTCCAGTTCCACTGCTGCGAGCCGGCGCGGATCAAGTTCATGCCCTGCGCGTAAGAGCAAATCTTCGAGGCGTACAGCGCATCGTGGATGCACTGGATCATCTCTTTCTTGTCGCCCGCATAGTTGCCGCGCGCCGGCCCCTTGATCTGCTTGCTCGCTTCGACGCGCTCATCTTTGCGGGCCGAGAGGTTGCGCGTGTCCACGGCGGCGTCAATCGTCGGCGTCACGATGCCGAGGTCGAGCGCGATGTCGCTCGTCCACTTGCCTGTGCCCTTCTGCCCCGCTTTATCCATCACCAGATCGACGAGCGGCTTGCCTGTCTCCGGGTCTTTGACGCGCAGAATCTTCGCCGTGATCTCGATCAAGAATGATTCGAGGTCGCCGCGATTCCATTCGTCGAACACGTCCGCCATCTCGTCGGCCGACATGCCGAGGATGCCGCGCATCATGTCGTAGGCTTCGGCGATCAGTTGCATGTCGCCGTACTCGATGCCGTTATGTACCATCTTCACGTAGTGGCCCGCGCCGCCGGGGCCGATGTAGGTGACGCACGGGCCGTCGTCCACCTTCGCGGCAATCGCTTCCCAAATGGGCCGAATCTGCTCGTATGCGTCTTTGTCGCCGCCGGGCATGAGAGACGGCCCCCAGAGCGCGCCCTTCTCGCCGCCGGAGACGCCTGAGCCGATGAAGTTGAAGCCCTCGGCCTTCAAAGCCTTCTCGCGCCGCTCGGTGTCTTGGAAATACGAGTTGCCGCCGTCAATGATGATGTCGCCCTGTTCCATGAAGGGCTTGATCTGATTGATCGTCCAGTCCACTGCCTCGCCCGCCTTAACGAGCAGGATCATCTTACGCGGCCGTTCAAGCGACTTGACGAACTCTTCAGGCGACTTCGTGCCGATCACTTGCTTGCCGGCCGCGCGGGCGACGAAGTCGTCCACTTTCTCAGGAGCACGGTTGTAGACGGCGATGGGGAAACCATTGCGCTCGATGTTCATGGCGAGATTCTCGCCCATCACGGCGAGGCCTATCATGCCGATCTTCGCTGACTTAGGGGTCTGTTCCGGTGTGGCCATTGTCTTATCCTCGATTAGAAATGATGAAGTATGAACGCGGAGCGATGAATGAAGCGAGCGGCGATTAGCTTTTCATTCATCATTCATCATTCCGCGTTCCTCGTTTAGTTCGCCGTTGCGCCCGCGACGGGCACGGCTGCGCCGATTAACTCCTGCAAGCGTTTGAGACCAGATAGCACGTTCGCGCCGAGGTCTATGCGGATCGCGCGGCGGCCGCGCGATGCGAGCGAGCGGAAGTCGCCGAGCGCTTGCGCCTGCTTTAACGTATTGAAGCTGTAAGGCTCGCCGGGGATCGGCACGTCGCGCGAATCGGGCGCGGTGATCTGTATGAAGACGCCCGCGTCTGAGCCACCCTTGTGCAGTTGCCCGGTCGAGTGCAGGAAGCGCGGGCCGTAGCCGGTCGTGGTCGCGCACTTGGTCGCGTCGCGCAGGTGCGTGCGAATCGCTTGAATCGCCGCCTCATGCTCCGGCGTCTCTTCGATATAGTCGAGCATGGCGATGTAGTCACCCGGCTTGACGCGCGCGAGATGCGCTTTGAGCGCGTCGGCGACGGACGACGAAGCAAGTTCGCCGCGCGTCTTGTCGTCGGCGTAGATCGTGAGTGCGTCGTCTTTCGCCAGCACGCCCTGCTCCGTCAACTTGCCGTCGCGCGTGTAGGCTTCGAGCAACTCTTTCGTCGCGTCCTTTGACTCTTGCACGTTCGGCTGATCGAACGGATTGATGCCGAGCCGCCAGCCCGCGAACGCCGTCGCGATCTCCCAGAGGAAGAACTCTTCGCCGAGATCGTAGATGTCCGTCAGCGTGCGATAGACAACCGGATGCCCGGCCGCTTCGAGCGCCTTGAACTTCGCCTCAACTTCGCTGTCGAGTTTGCCGACCGAGATCGAGACGAACAGGCGGTCATCGCCATAAGCCGACGGCGAGCCGAGCGGTTCGCCCGCGACCGGCACGATGCCCTTGCCATCTTTGCCCGTGCTTTCGGCCAACAACTGCTCGACCCAGAGACCGAACGAGCCGATCTTCGGATCGCAGATGATCGTGCATTTGTCGCGCCCCGCTTTCGCGCACTCGCCCAAGATCGCGCCGAGTTTCGCGCCGGGATTATCGGCCGCCGGCACAACCGACGCGCACGAGTGAACGATGCGCTCTGCGCGGTCGAGCAACTTGCGCACGTCAATCCCTGCCAGTGCGGCCGGGACGAGACCGAAATAGGAGAGCGCGGAATAACGCCCGCCGATGTCCGCCGGGTTCAGGAAGATGCGCTTGAACTTGTCGCGCGTCGCATCCGCTTCCATCTTCGTGCCCGGATCGGTGATCGCGATGAAGCACTCGCCGGGATTCTCTTTGCGCTTGGAGACCTGATCCCACCAATATTTGTAGAAGACGGCCGGTTCGGTCGTCGTGCCCGACTTCGACGAGATGATGAACATGCAATGCGTGATGTCGATCTGATCCGCGATGTCGGAGAAGGCATCGGGGTCGGTTGAATCCAGCACGAGCAGTTCGGGATAGCCTTCCTGCTTGCCGAACGTCTGGCGCAACACTTCGGGGCAGAGCGATGAGCCGCCCATGCCGCAGACCATCACGTGCTTGAACTCGCGCACGTTGCGGATGCGATCCGCGAACTCGACGAGGTCTTCCAACGCACCGATCATCTGATCGGGCACGGTCAACCAACCAAGCGCGTTCTTGATAATCGCCTGATGCGCTTCGTCCTCTTTCCAGAGTTTCGCATCCTTGCGCCAGATGCGCCGCATCACATCGCCCTTGTCGGCTTCCTTGATGGCGGCGGAGACGGTGTCACTATGCTTTCCCAACGAGGCGGTCAGCCGCTCGTTGATGCCGGAGAGCAACGCATCGCGCTTCGACTCGATAGATTCGACGAGCGTGTCGAACGAGGTGACGAACGAGGCCAGCCCGTCCTCTTGCAACTTCTGCGTCACGGCGGCGATGTCAATGCCGACGCCTCTGAGATCGTCAAACAACGTGCGGCATTCCGCGAGACCTTCTGTCAGCGTCAACTTCGGTGTGCCGTGATCGCGGATCGCCGTGTAGGTCGCGGGCGGTACGGTGTTGACCGTCTCCGGCCCGATCAGTTGATCCACATACAGCACGTCCGAGTAAGCCGGATTCTTCGTGCCGGTGGACGCCCACAATTGGCGTTGCACCTGCGCGCCTTTGGCCAAAAGATCGGCGAA
>JANMAD010000136.1:0-2880 GCA_031359515.1 Acidobacteriota bacterium
TGGGTGGCGACGGTGGACGGGCAGACCACGTCAATTCTGTTGACTGATTACCTGTTGCGCGGGGTGGCGCTGCCGGCGGGACAACATAAAGTTGAGATGCGTTACACGGCCCCGGCGGCGCGCAACGGCGCGCTCATCTCGGCGTTTACCTTATTGTTATTATGCGGTCTGTTCGTTTACGCGCGCCGGCAAGAGTTGCATGGCAGCGCACACGAAGGGGCGCAGGGCTAGAGATGAGCAAGGCGATTTGGTGGCAGAGTTGGTGGCGCAGGCGACGTGCGGACGCGGCCGCGCTGGCGCTCATCGGTCTCTTCTTCACGCTTTTCTTCGGTTGGATTTTATTCGGCGGGCGGTGGCTGCTCGGTGGCGACGCCTTCAGCTATTCCTATCCGCTGCGCACGGTCGCGTGGGACATGATCCGGCACGGGCAATTGCCGCTCTGGACGCCCTACGTCATGTCCGGCTATCCGCTGCTCTCGATGTCGCAACTCGGGCTTGGCTATCCGCTCACGTGGGGTTATCTGTTCCTGCCCGGTCTGTGGGCCGAACAATTGTATGTGCTCGCGCCGTTCCTGCTCGCGCCGGTCTTTACCTATGCCTATGCGCGCGAGCTGAGGCGCAGCCGGTTGGCGAGTTTACTCGCGGGGCTGTCGTTCGGCTACGGCGGCTCGATGACCAACCTGTTGGGCGTGGTTGGCATGGCGACCAACTCAACCGTTTGGCTGCCGCTACTGCTGCTCTTCGTCGCGCGTGCGCGCACGCGCCGCTTCGCGCCGTGCTTGCTGGGCGCGACCACGGCGTTTGCGTTGTCAGTCTTGAACGGACAAGGGCAACACTTTCTCTACGTCGGCCTCGTCGCCGTGCTGTACGCGGCCGTCAACTCGTCCAGCGCGGCATTGAGCCAGCGGCGCAGTAGGGCCGCTCAACCTGTTGGCTGGGCCGCGTGGCGACCATTGGCAGTCGCGGGCGGCGCGATTCTGTTGGGCGCGGGCGTGGCAGCGTTTCAGATTTTGGAGACGATGCGCGCCGTGCGCCGCAGCATCCGCAGCACGTTGACCTATTCGTTCTTTAGTAGCGGCTCGTTCCCCCCGCTGTGGGCGCTGAAGTCGTTCATCGCGCCGCTCTACACAGAGCGCGGGATGGACGTGACGACCTACGTGTCGCCGCTCGTCTGCGGGCTGGCGCTCGTGGCCTGTGCGAGCCTCAAGCGCGGGCGCGCCGAGCGTTTGCATATCTATTTCTGGTTAGCTGTCGCTCTGGCGGCGGCCGTCCTCATGCTCGGCTATTACACGCCGCTGCATCGTTTGCTTTATCACGTGCCGCTGCTCAACAGTTTCCGCGTCCCTTCGCGTCATGCGTTCGAGTGGTCGTTCGCGCTCAGCATCCTGTCGGCCTACGGCTGGGACGCTTGCGCCCGCCGCCCCACTCGCGCGCCCAATGAGCTTGCACCGCCGCACACGCGGCGTGCCCTCGTCATCAGTCTGTTGGCGCTCGCGCTGAGCGCGTTGACGGGTCTGCTCTGGTGGCAGGCGACATTCAATGCGCAAGTCGCGCCCGCCGCGCCGCCCGATGCGACCGCGTTTCCCTCCTGGTACATGGGGCTAAACGTCTCCGCATATCTTTATTGGAAAGCCGCGTTGTTGTTGCTGACGTGCGGCGCGCTCTGGCAAGCGCGGCAGGTCGTTGCGCGACGTTTACGCACGGGGGTGCTGCTAGGCGCAATCGTTTGCGCCTGCTTCGTCGAGCCGTACATCATGGTGACGCACTGGTGGGCCGGGTTCGCCAAGACGCCCGCGCGCGTCTTGACCGCCGCGCCGCTGACCCGCTATCTGCAACAGTTACCGCCGACAGAAAATCGCGTCTATACGCGCGTCAATTTATTTGCCGATGAGTTCGCGCCCGCGCCGCGCGTTGACCCGCTCAACCTGACGGCGCGGTATGGCCTGCACAACGTCGCGGGCTACGAGCCGCTGCTGCTGGCGCGCTACAGTCGCGCGCTCGGCAACGTCGGGTTGGACGGCGTCAACCCGCTCGCCGGTTATCCGCCCAACGATCAGTTGTTGGCAACCGACTCGCACGTGCTAGATCTGCTGAACACGACGCGCGTCGCCTCTTTCCCCAACCTGCGCACCGGCCCGGCCCCCTTACCGGCGAACAACGAGAGCAACTTCGACCTCAGCGAAGCGGGCACGGAGATCAAGCCGCAGACCACAGCGCGCGTCGGGCTAACCGACGCCATGGCCGATTCGCTTTTGCTCATTACGTCGCTTGCAAATTCGGGGGACGTTGCACAAGACACGCCGGTCGCGCGGGTGCGTTTGCTAACAGCGGAGGGGCGCACGCTGGAGCGGATTTTGCGTGCCGGTGTGGACACGGCTGAGTGGGCGCACGAGCGGCCCGATGTGCGGCCGGCGATCAAACATGCGCTTGCGCCCTTGTTCGACCGGCAACAGGGCGACCTGAATAATACTTATCAAGCTTGTCGCTATCTGGCCCGGATCGAGTTGGGCGAGCGCGTGCGCGTCAAAGAGATCGCGCTGGATAATCTGAGCGACCACGCGCCGCTCGCATTCTGGGCGGCCTCGGTGCACGACGCAACGACCGGCCGGACAGAGCCGCTCTCGCGCAAACTGCTCTACCTGCAACTCGACGCCGGGCGTTGGCAGATCGAGCGCGCCGTACCTGACCTGCTGATCCTGCATAACACGCGCGCCCAACCGCGCGCGTGGCTGGTGGCGGAAGCGGCAGCGGTGGACGGGGAAGAAGCCCTGCATCGGATTCGCGGCGAGAGCGCGAGCGCGTTCGACCCACGCCGCACGGCCTTGCTCGAAGTGCAACCAAACGAGTTGCCGGCCTTGCCCGGTGGTGAGATCACACCTG
>JANMAD010000144.1:0-5137 GCA_031359515.1 Acidobacteriota bacterium
CTCTTTTCCTTTGTAGCTCCGTAGGAGCGACATGTGGCGGACATTTCGCTCCTACGGAGCTAGGGGATCATTGAGCCACATCGCTACAAACATCTCGCTCCTACGGAGCTAACTGTTCAAACAGCTTCTTAGACTTTGGGCTTTCTCAGAACGCCGTGCTCACAAACTGCGCGGCGTTGCTTGAGTCGAAGAAGCGATCTTCGTTGATGATCTTGGCGGGGAGTTGTTCGCCGCGCAGATATTTTTCGAGCGTGTCGAAGGCGATGGGGCCGAAGCGCGGGTTGCACTCGACCGTCACGTTCATCTCGCCGCGCTGGATCGCTTCGAGCGCGGATTTCTGCCCGTCCACCGAAACGACGAGGACATCTTTGCCCGGCTGTAGCCCCGCGGCCTTGAGCGCCTGAATCGCGCCGAGCGCCATCTCGTCGTTGTGCGTATAGACGACGGTGATATCTTTGCGGTGGGCTTGAATGATGTTCTCCATCACCTTCTGCCCTTCGGCGCGATTGAAGTTGGCCGTCTGCGACGTGAGGATTTTCATCTCCGGGTGATCCTTGATCGCGGCGGCGAAGCCATCGTGCCGGTCGCGCGCAACAGACGCGCCCGACGTGCCGAGCAACTCGACGATGCCGGCCTTGCCGTTCGTCTGCTTGACTAACCACTCGCCCGCGCGCTTGCCTTCGTCCACAAAGTTCGAGCCGATGAAGGTGACGAAATCTTGCCCCGCCGTGCCGTTCGCCTCACGGTCGATCAAGAAGACGGGAATGTTCTTTTCGCGCGCCGCCTGCAAAGCGGACTCGAAGCCTTGCTCCTCACGCGGCGCAAGGAAGAGTACGTCCACGCCGCGCGCCACGAGGTCTTCCACATCCGAGACCTGTTTAGAAGTTTGCCCCTGCGCATCGGTGATGAGCAGTTCATACTTGGCGGCGCGCTTCGCGCCTTCATCGCGCATGCTCTGCGTCTCGGCGATGCGCCACGGCCCGTTGTTCTCCATCTGCGAGAAGCCGACGACGATCTTCTCGCCGCGCTGTGCCTTCTCCGCAAGCCTGCTCTTGCTGTCAAACCCGCCGCCGGTGCTGCCGCTGCTCCCCGCCTCTTTGCGACAACCAGCGGCAAATAAGACGAGCGCGAGGGCCGTAAACAAAGCTGTCACGAGTAACTTTCTGCCACTGCTGAAACGTTTCATCATCTCTTCTCCCATGATGTTCATGCAAAGCTGACTTGCATGCGAACGTACAAAAGGTCAAAGGCAGTTGGCTTCGCGGCTGTGCCGCCCGATGTGCGGAAAGCCTATGGCTTTCCGGCTAACTGCTTCTTCCATTCTCCACGAGGCTGTGCCTCGCGCGGTGAGGCGCAGCCTCACCAAGATTAAATAGCGCACGTTGCCGGAAAGGCAGAGCCTTTCCGCACATCGGGGCGGCAGAGCCGCAAGCAATGGCAATCACTTGTTCCACAGCTATTACTTTGGCTCGATCCGCAGCCAATCAAACTTGCCCGTCGCGCCCGTCGTGCCGCCCGCGACGAGCGCCACGCGCACGCCCCTATCCCACGGCGGCAGGAAACTGCCGTCCAACTCCTCGCCTACATCCGTCCAACGGCGCGCGTCCGCGCTCACAGCGAAACGATAGAAATGGCCTTCGCGCGCCGTCATACGCAGGTAAGCGCGCGGCGAGTTTAGCGCGTCGGCGAGAGTGCTGATGATCTTGTGCTCGTTCTTCTCACGCCGCCATAGATGAACTGACCGCCCCGCATCAATTGATGCGCCGAGCGCGTTCTCGCCGTCACCGTAAGCGGAGAGACCGACGAGCGCGCCTTGTGGCAAGCCTTGCGTGTCAACGAGCGTGGTCGCCACGAAGTCGCCGGTGGTCATCGTGCGCGCGACGACCGCACCGATGGCGTCGCTCGTGTGCGCGCTCGTCGGCGAGAGGGTGAGCCAACCGCGCCGCGCCGGCTCGACGCGCATGGCCGGCTCGTTCGCTTGCGGCCACTGCCAACCGGGACTCAGACGTGACGCCACGAAGTTATCGAAGAAGGTGTAGCGCGCATCACGGTCGCCGATGCTGAAGGGCGCGGGCGCGCGACCCGATGGTCCCTTCCCCTGATTGATCGTAGGCCAGTCGTCGCCGTGCCATGCGACCTCATCAAGCAACGCCTGCCGGCCGATGTAAACGAAATCGCGCGGCTGGTACGCGTGATAAAACAGATACGTGCGCCCGTTGCCCGCGTCCAAGACCGTGCCGTGACCGGGACACTTCCAGTTCTCATTCGCCGCGAGGATCGGGTTCGCGGGATTCTTCTCCCACGGCCCCAGCAGTTTGCGTGCGCGGGCCACGCCGAGCGCGTAGTTGCACTCGCGCCCGCAGCAAAAGTTGCCGGAATAAAACAGATAGAACCAACCGTTATGGCGCACGACCGAAGGGCCTTCGATGAGATCGCCGTAGGGCAGCGTGGCGTGTTTCTCCCAGCCTTGCGTGTTACGCAGTATCTCGCGCCGCTCGCCGACGAGTTGCGTGCCGTTCGCCGACAACGCTTGTGCCCAGATCGGCGTCGGCTTGCTGACGCTGTTGCCGTCCTCTTTCCAGAGCAGATAGCGTCGCCCGTTCTCGTCCGTCACCGGGAACGCATCAATCGAGCCGACTTCCTGACAGACGAGCGGGCCGTGATCCGTGTAAGGCCCTTGCGGGCGCGCGGCCGTGGCGACCGCGACGCAGAGCGGCCCGCCCCGTTTGCGCGCGGCATAATAGATAAAGAACCGGCCGCGATCTTGCGAGATTTCCGGTGCCCAGTAGTTGCCCGCAGACCACGCGGGCGGGCGCGCGAAGACCGAGCCGACGACTTCCCAGTTGACCAGATCGCGCGAGTGGAGCAGCGGAAACTCCGGCCCCCATTCGGACGAAGTGGCCGCGGCCCAGAAGTCGCGGCCCACGCGCGTCACAGATGGATCGGGAAAGTCCCCCGCGATGGCCGGGTTGCTATAGGTCGCGCGGCGTTGCGCCAACACGCTCAGACTGCAAACTAAAATGCAGAGCAACAAGCGCAGTCCCTGACCGAGTAATGCGGCTGCGCTTTGTCGTGGGCGCAGTTTATGATCGGCGTATAAGTTCGTTCGCATTCGCCCCTCGCTCGCGCACAGACTTCTTCAAGTGTGTGCGCGCTGTTTGTTTATTCGTGGCGACCGGCGCGGTCGTGCCTCGCTCGACAAGGTAAGTCGCTACGTGCAACTCGACACCCGTGCGGCGCGGGTGCGCTATTGTCGCGAGCAAAGCTTCGACCGCGCGCAGGCCCAACTCCGTGCGCGGCAGACACACGGTCGTCAACGGCGGCTGCGAGAGCGCGGCGAACGCCACATCGTCGAAGCCGACGAGCGATACGTCCTGCGGAATGCGCACGCCCGCCGCGAGAAACTCCTGCATCGCGCCGAAGGCCATCATGTCGTTGGCGGTCATCACGGCAGTTGGTCGTTGGCGTTCAGCTAACATGGCGCGGGCGGCAGCGCGCCCACCGGCCAGTTGGAAGTCGCCCTCATAGATGCGCGGCGCGGGCGCAGCAGGTAAATGTTGCCGCATACTCGCGCGGAACGCATCGCGCCGTCTGACGGCCGAGCGCAAACGCTCCGGCCCGCCGATGAAAGCGATCTCGCGATGCCCCAACGCAACCAGATGGCGCACCGCCGCTTCGATCCCGACGGCGTAATCAATACACAGATTACTCATGTTCACGCCGGGCGCGTCCAGATCGAGAAAGACGACGGGCACGTGCCGGCTCGCCAACTCGTCCACGAGCGCCATGTCCAACTCTGAAGTCATCAATGCGACGCCCGCCACCTGTCGCTCGATCAGACGCCGCACGTAGTTCGACGTGCGCGCCGGATCATAGTTCGTGTTCGACAAGACCACGTCGTAGCCTTGCTCGAAGGCCGCCGCCTCGATGCTCTTCACGAGTTCGGGGAAGAACGGGTTGGCGATGTCCGAGATGAGCAAGCCTAACGTCTGACTGCGCCCCGACGCGAGACTGCGCGCGTGCGCATTCGGATAATACTGACAGCGCGCGATAGCGGCGCGCACGCGCGTGCGCGTCTCCTCAGAGACAAAGCGACTGTTGTTGATCACGTGCGACACGGTCGCGGTTGAAACGCCCGCCTCGCGCGCCACATCTTTTATGCTCATGGCTTCCGTCTGCACTTACGTCGGTGCGCGCATTCTACTGCATCCCTCCCCGCTCGTTCGGCAATTATTGCGTTCGCTCAGGGCGCGCTCACATAATCGAGTTTGGGCGCGCAATCGGGGCCGCTCGCGTAGTCAATCATGGCGTCGAGCAGGTGCGTGGCATATGGGTCGCGGCCGTAATCGTCGAAGCGAAACGTGGTCAGCAACAGCCGCCCCGCGCCGACGCGCATCTGCACGGCGAGCGCGGCGTTGTTGTTCAGCCAACCGTAAGTGATACCGGCGAGCACATCATCGTAATGCGCGCCCGGCACATCTTGAATGACGAAGCGCGGCACGACGCGCGCCGACTCGAAGCCGAGAATCTTGCTGAACGCGAGGGCGGCAAACGGCGACGGCGCATCAGCGCGTATCCAGTTGAAGTTCGTCACCCAGTTGCCGTCCAAATCCGAGCCGGCGCGCGGCGTGAGCTTGAAAGGCGCGCTCGCAGGCAGCGCATCTTTCGCGGCGGCGATGATGAGCGCGCGCCCGCCTGCGCGTAGATGACGTTCTACTTTTTCATCAAGCGCGCCGGCGATCACGAGCGTCGGCCGGTTGAACAGCGCGAGATCGGCGTTGGGGCTCAGGATCGCGTAACCGGCGGCGGTCAACTGTTCCGGTTTGAGATTGAGCGCATGTTTCGGATTGTGAAAACTCAGCCCGGTCTGCACGGCTGCCTTCGGCTTCGGATAGACGAAGACCTCCGCGCTGTTCTCGGCGACGACGCGGCCCGCGCGGTCGTGGACTTCGACCCGAATGCGTTGCCGTTCAGGGCGCGTAACCTGCGGCGCAGGCCACGCGCGACGGGCGATGGCCGTGACGCTCGCGGGCGCGGCCGGCGGGGCAAACGACTGCGTGCCGAGGCGTCGCCCGCTCTCTGTGCGATAGAGGAGCGTCGCGCCGCGCAGGTCGCGCGGGCTGTAGTGCGAGAGCAA
>JANMAD010000150.1:0-3111 GCA_031359515.1 Acidobacteriota bacterium
GGCGTGGACATCTGGCAGGAATGGGCCGACCTTGCGCACACGAGTCGCTTCGGCCGGGCGGAGGGCGATCTCGGTCCCGTGTATGGCTATCTCTGGCGCTCGTTCGGCGGTCAATATCCGGCGCGCGACGGCGTTGACCAAATCGCGCGCCTCGTCGAACAGATCAAGAGTAATCCGAACTCGCGGCGTTTAATCGTCACGGGCTGGGACCCGCGCGTCGCCGATGAAGTTGCGCTACCGCCCTGTCACACGCTCTTTCAGTTCAAGGTCGAAGCGGGGCGCGTGCTGCACTGTCAACTTTATCAACGCTCGGCGGACGCCTTTCTCGGCGTGCCTTTCAATATCAGCTCCTACGCCCTGCTGACACATATGATCGCGCACGTTTGCGAGCTTGAGGTTGGCGAGCTCGTCTACACGCTCGGCGATTATCACATTTACCAGAATCACCTGACGCAGGTGCATGAACTGTTGGCGCGCGAGCCTCTGCCGTTGCCGCGTTTGGAGATTGTGGAGACAAGCACGCCACTGCGCGGGTTGGATGGCTTGCTCGCCATGCGCTACGAGAACTTGCAGTTGGTCGGCTATCAGGCGCACGGCAAGATCGCGGCTCCAGTCGCGGTCTGAAGCGCGCGAACACCTCTCATGGCTATCATCGGCATCGTTGCGGTTGACCGGCACGGCGCGATTGGGCGCGGCGGCGCGATCCCGTGGCATCACGCGGCCGACCTGAAATTTTTCAAAGCGCAGACGATGGGGCACACGTGCGTCATGGGCTGGCGCACTTGGCAAGCGATAGGCCGGCCGCTGCCGGGCCGTCTGAACATCGTGCTGAGCCGCACCGCGCAACTTGTCTCGCAGACGGGCTTGCTGCTGCTGCGCGACAAGGCGGACGTGCTGACACTGCAACCATTTCTGACCGGCGATCTCTTCATCATCGGCGGCGCGCAAATCTACGGCGCGTTCCTACCTGAGATCACGCGCTGGTTTGTGACTGAAGTGCCGGAGACGGTCGAGCGCGCCGACACGTATATGCCCGCAGACTTTCTCGCAGGCTTCACGCCGACTGAAACTCGCCAACTCACCGTTGATCTCAAGGTAACCCGCTACGACAAAGTTTCGTAACAGGCTCACGCTGCTGGCGCGTAAAGAGTAAGGACCTTCCCACTTACACGCTTTCGTTTGCGCATGCCCGATATGGTTGCCTGCGATTTTCGCGCGGCTGCACGACAATGATTTAACCGCCGTTCGCGCATGATCTCGGTGGCACTGTGTTTGCAGTAATGCCGGACATGATTGCAGACGCCACAACCATCCCACTCTGGCAAAGCGCCGGACGTGCCGCCGCTGAAACCAAGGCAGCGGCTCCCGCCAGCGATCATGCGTTGGCGCAGTTATCGGCCGCGGGCGACATGGCTAGTTTCGAGCAACTCTATGAGCGGCATCACCGGCGCGTCTATTCGCTCTGCCTGCGCATGACCGGCAACATCGCCGAAGCGGAAGATTTAGCGCAGGAAGCTTTCATTCAGCTTTATCGTAAGATCGGCTCGTTTCGCGGCGAGTCGGCCTTCACCACCTGGCTGCACCGTCTGACCGTCAATCAGGTCCTGATGCACTTCCGGAAAAAGAACGTGCGCATGGAGCAGACGACGGACGATGGTGACGTGCCCGTGCAAGTGGTGCTGGGGACTGAGCGGCCCGGCCAGATGCCGGTAATAGACAGGATCGCGCTGGATCGCGCTATCGCAAAGTTGCCGCCGGGTTATAAGGCTGTGTTCTTATTGCACGATGTCGAGGGGCACGAACACGAAGAGATCGCGAAGCTGCTGGGCTGCTCGGTGGGCACGAGCAAGTCGCAACTGCACAAGGCGCGGATGAAACTGCGCGGACTGCTGAAGCAACGCCGCTTGCGTTAATGCTGCAACGACAAAAGTAACCACGAAGACACGAAGGGCACAAAGAAAGCCAAGCTTCTCTTTGTGCCCTTCGTGTCTTCGTGGTTCCCTATCCTGCGTCGCTTCAAGCCAGATCGAACAACAGTATCTCGGCCGGCTGCCCGGCTTTGATCGTCACCTTCTGTTCATCACTCACGGCCGCGCCATCGCCCTGCGCGAGCGACTCCCCGTTCAACTCGATTGCGCCACGCGCCACTTGCAGCCACGCATGCCGCCCCGGCGACAATTCGTGGCGCACTTCTTCGTCCGGCTCAAGCATCGCCGCATAGATATCAGCGTCCTGTTGGATGGTGACAGAATCGGCGCGCCCGTCCGCCGAAGCGATCAGACGCAGACGGCCGCGTTTCTCTTCGTCGGCGAAAAACTTCTGCTCGTAGCCCGGCGCGCTCCCCGTCTTGTCGGGCATGATCCAGATTTGCAGCAAGTGTACGATCTCGTCCGGCGCGTGATTGTGCTCGCTGTGGCGTACGCCCGTGCCCGCGCTCATGCGCTGCACCTCGCCGGGATAGATGACCGAGCCATTGCCCATGCTGTCCTTGTGCGCCAACCCGCCGCGCAGCACGTAGGTGATGATCTCCATGTCGCGGTGGCCGTGCGTCGGGAAGCCATGCCCCGGCTGCACGCGATCCTCGTTGATCACGCGCAGGCTGCGGAAACCCATGAAACGCGGATCGTAGTAATCGCCGAACGAGAATGTGTGATAGGTGTCGAGCCAGCCGAAGTCGAAATGGCCGCGCGCGGCCGCTTTACGCACTGAGATCATTTTCCGTCTCCCGCTTAGAAATATTTAACCACCGTCTGCCTTGCGCGACCGACAACGCCTGCCCTGCCCGCGCGGTCAGCATGTCGCAATTTTCGTCACTTTGACAGGTCAACCAGACGCCGCAGCTTATTGCTGATTACTTCATTTTCTTTATAACACCGCCATTTCTCGTCATTATGTCTAAATTTTTACGCTCACCCGCCTCGTCGTAACAACTGGCACAGCAGTTGATCTTAATCGCGCGCACGCGCGACGCATGCCGGCCGCGCATTATCGCACGAGCCGCCCTGCACGCTGTTGACTTAACGCCTCGCGCATCCCTTTTCGCCGGAGCCACAATCCTATGAGCAACGACCTTGCACAGATAAGTTGGCCTACACAGCCGGACACAGCCGC
>JANMAD010000192.1:0-2740 GCA_031359515.1 Acidobacteriota bacterium
AATCTTTCGACGGTTAAAAAGGCTCTTCAGTGAAGAGTAAATCATTGCCACACCCCGCGCCCATATCTTCCCGCGCTAACCGTCGCGAGCCTCACGTTCACAGGCAACGCCGCTGCGGTCTGATGTGCGTTAGACCCCTTCCAAGTGAAACAGCAAACACGCTTGACGTAGTTACATGATGTAGTTACATTTGTGCTCGTGGAGTTTGTATGGGACGAAGCTAAACGTAAATCCAATCTCCGTAATCATGGCCTTGATTTCGTCGGCATCGAACAGGTGTTCGCGGGCGCGACAGTGTCAATTTTAGATGCTCGCTTCGATTACGGTGAGAAACGCTTTGTCACGTTCGGGTTACTCGATGGGCGCATCGTAGCGATTGCGCACACGGAGACTGACGAGGTAATCCGCATCATCTCCGTGAGAAAGGCGACGAAAGATGAAGAAAGCAGCTACTACAAAGAAATCGCGGACTGATTGGCAGCGCGTAGATGCGTTGCAGGATCAGGACATTGATCTGTCCGACATACCGGAAGTGTCTCCGGAGATGTTTGCGCGGGCCATAGTGCGGCGCGGATTGAAGCCGGTGTCCCGGAAAGCGCAATTGACGCTACGTCTGGATAGTGATGTCTTGGAGTGGTTCAGGAAGCAAGGGCAAGGCTATCAGACGAAGATTAATGCTTTGCTCAGGGCATATATGGATGTGCATAAGGCATAGCGCCAGCGCGCGGCGCGGGTTGATTCGGGCGTTGGACAATTCCTGTAGATAAAGGCCCAAAGTTCATTGTGCTAAAATGCAAAAACCAAAAGGCAGCATAAGTTTCGGAGCTAAATATGGCGCGCAGACTAAAAGATTTGAAGGAACTCAAGATTGAACGGCCACCCCGACTAAAGTTATCGGCGAAAGAATCCTTGAAGCGGACGCAGGAATTCGAGAAGCGGAAGGAGCAGTTCATTGCCACTGTCAGAAAAGGCAAGAATTGAAGTTTACCTGCCTGATCTGCCGCGCGCCGCTTATCAGGATTTATTGAGCGCGCTGACGCAGGAGTTCACCTACACATTCGGCGGTTGCACTATCATTCGCGGGCTTGCTGGTAGTTATCTCTCACAGGCAGGCTCGCCTATCCAAGATCGCATCAATCTGATTTACACGGACACGCCATATACCTTTGCCGCGCATGTTGCGATTGTCTCGGCTTATGCGGAGCAACTCAAGGCGGCCGCATTTGCTGCTTTGGCGGAAGAGGCAATTCTGGTGGCCGTGAGTCAGGTCTATCACGCGGAGTAGTTGTAAATCTCACGTCGCGTCCAACAACTCATGCCAGCCGATCCGCCTCAGCCAAACTATCTTTCGACCGGCGTGCGCGTAGTTGCGCCGAACGGCCATTCGCCGCGCGTGCGGGCGCGGATGAAGTAGATGATGAGACCGACGGTGATGAGGACGACGGCGTAGCGCACCTCTTTGAGAAAATTCTTGCGCGAGATGAGCACGTAGATGAAGCCGGCGAGCGCGGCGAGCGCGGGGAGCGGGTAGAGCCACATGCGGAACGGGCGCGCGAGGTCGGGCCGGCGCACGCGCAGGACGATGACGCCGACGATCTGCGCGAGGAACTGCACGAGGATGCGGATGACGACGAGCGCGGCGATCACATCCGCGAGCCGGAAGAAACAGAACAGCGCGGCGATGCCGCCCATGATGAGCAGCGAGACGTAAGGGAATTTGTGGCGCGGATGCACGCGCGCGAAGATGCGGAAATAGTTGCCGTCGCGCGCGGCGGCGTAGGGCACGCGCGAGTAGCCCAACAGTAAAGAGAAGATGGAGGCGAACGCCGTCCACATGATGAGCGCGGTGGCGACGAGCGCGGCCTTGTGTCCGTAGAGCCGCTCCATGAATGACGAGATGACGTACTTTTGCGCGGGCGTGTTGGCCGTGCCCGCGAACTCGCGCCACGGGATGACGCCGAGGATCGCGATGTTCATCACGATGTAGATGATCGCCACGAACATGATCGAGAGCAGCACGGCGCGCGGGATCGTGCGTCCCGGTTCTTTTACCTCACCGCCGAAGAAGCAGACGTTGTAGTAGCCCCAGTAGTCGTAGACCGAGACGAGCAACGCCGCGCCGAGACCCGTGAAGAATTCAGGACGCAGGGTGAACGCGCCGGGCGGGAAGTCGAAGGCGAGTTTCGGATCGAAGTGCGTGATGCCGGCGAAGATGACCCACAGGATCGTGAGCATCACGCCGACCCAGAGGAATTTTGAGAACCGCTCGATCAGCGTGATGCGGCGATAGAGCAGGAAGACGGCGAGCGCGAGCGCGGCAATCGCCACGAGCGCGACCGGCAGCGCGTTGATCTCCACGTTGCCTAAGATGGGCAGCGTCACTTTCGTCTCGTGGCCGAGCGCGGGGAAGATGTAGGTCGCGTATTGCGCCAGCCCGATGCCGCCCGACGCGATGGAGAGCGGCGCGCTGAATGTTAGTTGCCAGATGAAGAGGAACGACATCAGGCGGCCCAAATTGTTGGGGCCGTAAATCGCCGCGAGGTAGCGATACGAGCCGCCGGAGCCGGGCAAGGCCGCGCCAAGCTCAGCCCAGACCAGACCATCGCAGACGACTAAGAGCGCGCCGAGTATCCAGCCGAGCATCGCTTGCGGCCCGCCCATCGCGGCGACGATGAGCGGGATCGTGATGAACGGCCCGACGCCGATCATGTCGATCATGTTGAGCGTCGTCGCGCCCACG
>JANMAD010000247.1:0-2362 GCA_031359515.1 Acidobacteriota bacterium
TCGACGCCCGTGTCGATGACGCTTGTGCCGTCGTAGACGTAATGCGGCGTGCCGGCGATGCCCTCGCCCTTTTGCCCGTTGAGATTGAAACTGGAAGGTAGCCGATAGTCGGTGTTAGTGGGCGTGCCTGTGCCCGTGCCGCCGCCGGCCGTGCCACGCCCGCCACCGCCGCGAAAGCCTTTGCCGTCCACATTGACCGTGCCGCTCAAGGTGAGCGCGCCCGCTACATCAATCGCCACCACGCCGCCGGTTGAACCGTTCCATGCCGTGGCTGTGAGCGTGCCGGAGATGGTTGCGCTCGAATACTGCGGCACGCGCACGACCTGAAATGTCTGTTGCCCGTGCGTGGCTGTGGCCGCCGCGCTGACGTAAGTGTTAATCAGCCGGTTCGCGCCATTCGCGCCGCGAATGGTGATCGTCGCGCCGGTGAAAGAGACCGCGACCACATACTCGTACAGCCCGGCCGTGATCGGCGCAATCGCGCCGCTGCCCGTAGCGCTGGCGTTACCATCGCCGTAGCTGCCGCTGTTGCTTGTATTGAGCGCGGCGTCTTGCATCTGTATGACGAGCAATAGATCGCCCGGTGAGATCGCTGTGCCCGCGCCGGTGGGTACGCCGACGGTGATCGTGCTCGCGCCAGCCGCGGCCGTGCCGATGCCGGGATAGTAAGTGTTGACGACACCGCTGAGCGCCGCGTTGGGGCCGTCGTTGCCTGAAGTGGCACAGACCGTTTGCGCGTGCGTCGGCGGCGATAACAGGCACAGCATGAGCAACACGACCAACGCCAGCACGTGCGCAGACCACAAGCCGCGCGCCGCCGATGGCCGACGCGGATGTGTGCCCGAACTGATGCTGCGCGTGCCCGTCACGGGTGCGCTCCTTCCGTAGTTGCTGGCGGATTATTAGTCGCCTGTGCCGGTTGACTGCCGGCGGCGGGGCGCGTGGTCTGCGGCGCGACGGCCGGTGGCGCGCTCGTCGGCTCCGACGGCACGAGGCCCGCTTTCGCTGTGCCGAAGAGATCGAAGAGGTTCGAGAGCTTCGTCGAGATAGTGAAGTAGAAACCGCGCGGCTTCGTGAGCAACAATTCGTCGCCGGGGTCAACGGCGGTCGTGAAGTTGTAGCCGACGCCGAAGCGTATGTCGGCGAACATCCAGTAGCCAAGCTCGACGCCGGTGGAGGTGCGGCGCGTGCGCGTCGCGGGCTGCGCCAGGAAGCGATACTCAACGGCCGCATCGAGCGAGCGGCGGATGCGGCGTGCCGCGCGCAACTGCGCCATGTAGGTCAGCGCGGAAGTCGAGATCAAACCGTCGCGGCCGTTGCTGCCGAACTTGAGGGCGAAGCGGCCGAACAACTCTGTGCGCTTCTCCGGTTGCCAGTAGCCGTCGGTCGAGACCACGTCGCTGCGGTCGGTGGCCAGACTCTTCAGGCCCGTGCCGGTCTGCGAGAGCGAGCGATGCGTGTAACTGAACAGCAAGCCTTTGTTGTCGGACTCGACGGGGCGCAGGGCGATGGCGGCCGTGCCTGTGAGCGAAGCGGTGTCGTGCCCTTGGAAGTCGGCGTGCGACCATTGGAAGCGCGCGAGCGTCGTCAGTCCTTCGTTGATCCGGCCCGCCGCGCCAATGGTGAACAGTTGCCCCATCCCGCCCGCTTGCTGGCGCAACTCGTAGCGCGCCGCCGTGCGCAAATCTTCGTTCGGCAAATATGAGACGCCGAACGCGCCGCCGGTGAAACTTTGCCCCGCGCCCGCCATGTGGAAGCCGCGCTCGAACGAGAGATCGAAGGCGAGTTGTTTGTTGATGGGCAGGCGATTCTGCAAACCGATGACGGCGAAACTGTCCGTGCCGTTCGCGCCGTTCTCAAGTTGATAACGTCCGCTCAGGGCAGTGTTGTGCGCGAGCTTCGTCTCGATGCCGAAGGCGGTCTCGCGGCGCGAGCTCGTGCCGGCGAAACCGGTTGCGCCCGCGTCGCTGATGGGCACGATGGGCGCGGCGGCAAAGCGTTGCGTGAAGAACAGACGCGCCCAACTGTTCCACTGATAGGTGGCCGCGAGCGTCGTCTGATCCGGATAGGTCGGATCGGCGTCGCCCAGATTCTGCTCGCGCTTCGCGGCGATGGACAGCTTATCCGTCGCCTGCCATTCGACGCCGGCCGAGAGCAGGTTCGAGGTCGTGCGCTTGCTGTTGAGCGTGTCCGTGAAGTCGCGATAGTCGTAACCGAAGGTCGCGCGCAAGCGATCCGTGAACGTCTCCGTCCAGAGAAGCGACGCGGTGACGCGCTCGTTGCTGACGTTCGCGGTGTGATTGCGCTCGTCCATCAGCCCCAAGCGCACGAGCGAGCGCGGGCGCAGTTTGATCTCGGCCGA
>JANMAD010000250.1:0-16952 GCA_031359515.1 Acidobacteriota bacterium
GCAAACCCGCCCAGACGTTGATGGCGACGCCGATCACGGTCAGCACGTTCGGGTTGATCCCGCCGTGCGCCAGCCAGCGCACCATCGCGCTGATGATCCTTTGCGCGCCGCGCCCGATGCTCGCCCCAAACAACTCTGCCTTATCCTTTCTGCTGTTACAAGAACGACGGGCCGGAAGCATACATCGGCCCGTCACATTGACAGAGCATCATAGGGACGCCGGCAAGGAGTGTCAAGAAAAGTGATGTAGGTAGAGCAATGAACGAGAAGCGATGAAACTGCGCTGGCCGGTAAAGAAGAGGTAACGGGATTGTCTGGGTTGTGGTTCATTCGTTACTCTTCTGTTCGTCATGCCAGGTGGTGAGACGGCGGATTTCAAATTTGCGTGCGCCGCCGGGGGTGACGACCTTGATTTCGTCGCCCTCTTCGTGGCCCATCAGACTGCGGCCGATGGGCGAGGTGGTGGAGATGAGACCTTTGACGGGATCGCTCTCTTCGGGCGTGACGAGGCGATAGGTCACCTCTTCGTCGCGCTCGTCGTCGTAGAGCAAAAGCGTCGAGCCGTAAGCTGCTTTGCCGTGCGGCACTTTGGACGGATCGATTGAAGCGATCTCGCCGATGCGCTGGCGCAGATCGCGGACACGCGCCTGAACGAACTGCTGGCGCGCGAGCGCCGCGTGATACTCGGCGTTCTCGCGCAAGTCGCCGAATTCTTTGGCGCGCTTGATCTCGCGCGGCAAATGGACGCGCAACTCCGTTTCGAGTTCTTCCAACTCGGCTTTCAATCGTTCTTTAACGTCCTGTACCACGTTCGTTCCGCTCCAGAGTTTTTATGTCCGCGCATGACCCGCACGGCGTAACGTGTCGCTTGACCAAATGAGTGTAGTGCAGTGTGGCCGGCTCAGCAAATCTCTTGCCCGTGATACTTCGCTTCGTCGGGCGCGCCAAATGAAATCCCGACATCGCGGGCGGTGCGAATCAACTGGCTGTCCGTGGGCACGGTCTTGAGATTGGCGCACGCCTTCGAGATCGGGACGGTGATGATGTCGGCGGCGTGGAGCGCGACCATCTGGCCGTGCTCGCCGCGCATCAGGGCGCGCACGGCGCACGAGCCGTAGGTAGTGGCCAGCATCCGATCAAAAGCGTTCGGCATGCCGCCGCGTTGTAGATGACCGAGGACGACGCAACGCGATTCCTTGCCGGTCAGCTTCTCGATCTCGGCGGAGACGCGGTTGCCGATGCCGCCAAGGCGCGGCGCGTGCTCGCGGTCGCCCGCAGCCTGATAGACCTCCACGCCGCCCAACTCCTTCGCGCCCTCAGCCGCGACGACGATGCTGAACTGCGAATCGCACACGTCGCGCTCGTGAATCTTGCGCGCGATGGCCTCCATCGTGAACGGAATTTCCGGGATTAGAATCACGTCCGCGCCGCCGGAGATGCCGGCGTGCAGTGCGATCCAGCCCGTGTGCCGGCCCATCACTTCCAACACCATCACGCGGTCGTGCGAGGCGGCGGTCGTGTGCAGACGGTCGAGCGCTTCGGTGGCGATGTCGAGCGCGGTGATGAAGCCGAAGGTCAACTCCGTGCAGCCGAGATCATTGTCAATCGTCTTGGGCACGCCGACGACTGGCACGCCGCGCTTGTCGAACTCGACGGCGATGCCGAGCGAGCCTTCGCCGCCGACGACGATGAGCGCGTCAATGCCCAATCGCTGCAAGGTCGCAAGCGCTTCGTGATACGTCTCTTCCGGCGTGCTTGAGCCTGCCTCAGTGCGGATGACGAACTGCCCGCGATTGCGCGTGCCGAGGATCGTCCCGCCGCGTGGAAGCAGGCCGCGCACATCCGTCGGCGTCAACGCGCGTGTGTGCGTCGCGCCGAGCAGACCCTCGAACCCGTCCTCGATGCCGACGACGCGCACGCCGTACTCCGCCACGGCCGTTTTCACGACCGCGCGGATAACCGCGTTCAGTCCCGGCGCGTCGCCGCCGCCCGTGATCAACCCGATAGTGCGAATCATTATGCGTGCATAGTAAAGCGAAAATCGTGAATCGTAAATCGTAAATCGTGAACAGAGAAAAGCCGTTTCTTTCTATGCACGATTTACGATTCACGATTCAACAGCGCTTGCTCAGGTAGATGCCCGCTTGAATCGGCCGGAGTTTTTAGTGACACTGACAGACATGTTACAGACCACCGTCACCATCACGCGCCGTGGCGCAGAGCGCGCCCGCGCCGGCCACCTCTGGATTTACCGTAGCGACGTGAGCAACACGGGCGACGCACCGGGCGGTGCGCTCGTCACTGTGCGCGACGAGCGCGGGCGCTTTGTCGGACAGGCACTCTATAGCGACCGCTCGGAGATCGTGTTGCGCCTGCTGACCTTGCGCGCCGAGATGATTGAGCGCGCGTGGTGGCAAGCGCGTCTGCGCGAGGCAATCGCGCGCCGCGCGGGGCTGGCGCGTGAAGCGGATGCGTACCGGCTCATCTACGCAGAAGGCGATCTGTTGCCGTCGCTCATCGTGGACGCTTACGCCGATGTGCTTGTGCTACAGACGCTCTCGCAAGGGACGGAGGCGATCAAGGACTTGCTCGTCGAGTTGCTGGTAGAAGAACTCAAGCCGCGCGCCATCATCGAGCGCAACGACGTGCGCGTGCGCCGGCTCGAAGGTTTAGAGTTGCGCGCGGGTGTGCTATACGGCGACGCGCCCGTCGAGTTGGCGATCACGCAACATGGCGTGCGCTTCCATGTCGCGCCGCTGGCGGGCCAAAAGACGGGCGCGTTTCTCGATCAACGCGAGAATCACGTCGCCGCCGGTCGCGTCGCACGCGGTCGCGCGCTCGATTGCTTCACCTGCAACGGCGCGTTTGCGCTCAACATGGCGCACACCTGCGACAGTGTTATCGGCTATGACATCTCCGGCGAAGCCATCGCCGCCGCGCGCCGCAATGCGGAGCTAAACGGCGCGACGAACGTCGAGTTTCGCGAGGCGAACGTCTTCGACGCGCTGCGCGAATTGCAGGAAGCAGGCGCACAGTTCGACACCATCGTGCTCGACCCGCCCGCGTTCGCCAAGAACCGCGCGAGCGTGGCGGCGGCCGCGCGTGGCTATAAAGAGATCAATCTGCGCGCGTTGAAACTGCTCGCGCCCGGCGGCGTGCTAGTCACCTGCACCTGCTCGTATCACATGAGCGAGGGGATGTTTCAAGAGCTGCTCGCCGCCGCCGCCGCCGACGCGCACCGCCGCGTGCAACTCGTCGAGAAAAGAATGCAAGCGCGCGATCATCCCGTCCTGGTCGGCGTGCCTGAAACGCTCTACCTGAAATGCCTGATCGCGCGCGTCGTTGATTGAGTGCTAAACTGCGCCGGCCTTTAACCGCACATAACTTTACGAACGTGAATGTCTGACGCAATCGAACAAACGCGCGCTGAAGCGACGCCTGAATCAATCGGATTATGGCAAGCGGTGCGTGCGGCCGTGCGCGGTTCATCGCGGCATAATTACACGACGGGGCCCGTGGGGCGCGCCGTCATCTTGCTGGCCGTGCCGATGGTGTTGGAGATGCTGATGGAGAGCGTCTTCGCCGTGTGCGATGTGTTCTTCGTCGCGCGGCTCGGCGCGGACGCCGTCGCCACGGTCGGCCTCACCGAGTCTCTGCTGACCATCATCTATACCGTCGCCATCGGTTTGAGCATCGGGGCGACGGCGATGGTCGCGCGGCGCATCGGCGAACAGGACGCGGAAGGCGCGGCGCGTACGGCAGTGCAAGTGATCGCGCTCGGTCTGATCGTATCGCTCATACTCGGCACAGCCGGCATACTGCTCGCGCCGCGTCTGCTCGCGTTGATGGGTGCGTCGCCGGGCGTCTTGACGCACGTTAATTACACGCGCGTGATGCTCGGCGGCAACGCTTCGGTCTTGTTGTTATTTCTCATCAACGCAGTCTTTCGCGGCGCGGGCGACGCGGCGATTGCGATGCGCGTGTTGTGGTTAGCCAATGCAATTAACATTGCGCTCGGCCCCTGTCTCATCTTCGGTCTCGGCCCCTTCCCGAAATTGGGCGTGACGGGCGCGGCCATCGCGACCACCATCGGGCGCGGCACGGGCGCGCTGTTCGCGCTTTCGCGCCTCTTGCGCGCGAGCGGGCGTGTCCATGTTGCGCGCCGCCATCTGCGGCTTGAGCCGGCGCTCATCACGCGGCTAGTACGCCTCTCCGGCGCGGGCACGCTGCAAGTATTTATCGGCACGGCGAGTTGGATCGGCCTCGTGCGTCTGATCTCGACCTTTGGCAGCGACGCACTCGCGGGTTACACCATCGGCATACGCGTCATCCTGTTCGCGCTCTTGCCGTCGTGGGGTATGTCGAACGCGGCGGCGACGATGGTCGGGCAGGCGCTCGGCGCACGCAAGCCGGAACGCGCCGAACGTGCGGTCTGGCGCGCGGCGTTCTACAACGTCTGCTTCCTCGGTGCCATCGGGTTAATCTTCGTCGTCTGCGCCGGCCCGATTGCGCGCCTGTTCACGCGCGAGCCGGCCGTGCTCTATTACGCCACCAACTGTCTGCGCATCGTCGCCAGCGGCTTCCTCTTCTACGCCTACGGCATGGTGCTGACGCAATCCTTCAACGGCGCGGGCGACACTTGGACGCCGACATGGATCAACTTCCTCGTCTTCTGGCTCTGGGAGATACCGCTCGCCTACGTGCTGGCCTTCCACACCACCCTCGGCCCGCGCGGCGTCTTCCTCGCCATCACCGTCGCCTTCTCCACGCTCGCCATCGTCAGCGCGCTCATCTTCCGGCGCGGCAAGTGGAAAGCAAAGATGGTTTAAACGTGACATAGCACGGCGGGGCGGCTTGATCGGCTGTGCGGCACAGTTATAATCGGTAGTTGAATTTCCTCATCTGGATAAAGTCATGCAGCCAATTACGATGAAAAGCAGTTCAGTCCTCTTTATTGTCTTCATTAGTTTTGTGTGCGAGTTGTGTGCTTGCGGGACGCCACTCAGCGGGATAATCAGATCTGACAAAGGACAGCCGCTGGCGCACGTAAAGGTGCTTACTTACGCGCCTCTTCAGAAAGAGACTAAGTCTCTCGGTCTGAACATGACTACGCAGCGGTACGAGGTGATGAGCGATGAGCGGGGATTCTTCCGCTTGCCTGATCACGGGCGTGTTGTTTATTTCACGCAGCGTGCGCAACGTCCCGTTACAAAAATTCTTGCGCTCTCGGCGACGACCGTGCAAGTTGTGATGGAAGCGGCCGCAGCTACCCTCTGGCAAGTACCGCAATGCAAAACAGAAACGGATAAAGCGAAAACGGGGATCGCCTTTAAGGTTCTCGCCTTAAACAATGTTCAGGCAAAGCAGGACGTGCGCTTCGGCTTAGACATTTTTTATTATGACTACCAGATGCCCGGCGGGCAGATCGAGAGAATGGTCAATTGGCAGGACTCCACATCTAGCCATCCACGCGAAGAGACATTCCTTGAAGCGAAAGAGTTTACTGAAAGGGTGTGGGCGGCGGGTGAAAGATTTGGGTACGATGTCCGCGGAGAACGGCACAACGGGAAGGTTTGGCGTTACGTGAGTTATCGCTGGGGCGCACTCTCATATCAGGGAAGTTCCCCGGAGTCCGCACAGGTGTTTGATAAGATGATCGATGGGATGTGCTTCGAGGAGCAAGATGCTAAGAAGTATCCCCATGAGAATTTCTAAGCTAAGAAAGCAAAACAGGGCGGCCCAGTGAGGTGACATCTGGCAATGTCATCCGGCGGCTGCGCACATAAGCAGGTCTTTCGTGATCAATCGTTGTAGTGGACGGACTCGTTTTTGATCAGCTTGCCGAAGCCGCGCCGGCCTTGGGTGTGGGCAGGGCACTGGCATTGATGATCGTCGGGACGTGGGCAGGCGAGCGCGGGCGTAGGATTCCTGCCACGCTTGCGGGTCGGCGGTGTAGGTCTCGATGCGGAAGTCGTCGCTGAAGAAGTAGTCGGTTAGTTCGGCATAGTAAGTTGCGCCGCAGTGTTCGCAACGCAGCCACTCGTCATAAGTCTGCTCGCGCGGATCGTCCCACGCGGTCTTCAGCTTGGCCACGAGCTTGATGCCGGGCTCGGCCTGACACTGTTCACATTTCATAGCGGCGTGCGGTTGGGCGCGATGTGCGCGCAGGCGCGGCTCAAGTCAGTAAGCCATCCAAGAACCAATCATCACCCACTAACTCGGACTCGGTCGGCGCGCTCGTGTAGAGCTTGAGGCTGACTTCGCCGCCGTTGCGGATCGTCTCGGCCAAGTGCTTGGCGTCGGGGAAAGCTTCGAGGGCACGCAGGAGTTGCGGGTCGCTGTCGAGCAGAGTGCGTGCGCCGGCCTCCGCGCCGAAGGCGGCGGTCGTGATCTCTTCGCGCAGGCGTATGCGTATGTAGTCGGCTTCCGCTTTGACCTGCGCGGTGGTCAGCACGAGCTCGGGATGACGCGCGACGTAGGTCTGGAAGGCTTCGACGACGCGATCCGTGACGGGATAGTCGGTCGGGCGCAGTTCGTGATCGTATTGCACTTTGTCCACGCGATAGTTCTCAAGGCCCGCGATCTGGCCGGCGACAAGCTCGCGCGTGAAGGCGAAGGCGGCGTCGAAGACGTGGACGCGCACAGGCGTGCTCACGTCGAACGGTTTGACCTCGATGTCGGGCGTGATGCCACCGCCGCCATAGAAGACACGCCCGCCGGCCGTCTTGACGGCGGGGCCAGTAGGCGACGGACTCGGTGTCGGCAGCGGCGCGGGCACCGCGAGCGAGACGTTCTGGTTGCGTTGCGCGGGGAGCGTGGGTGTGGTCGCCGGCGTCTGCGGCGCAGGCTCGTCCTCCGGACTGTGGCGCACGTAATAGTCGTAGAGCGAGCCGCTTGAATAGTCGCGTTGGATCGAGCGACCGTAGGGCGTGAAATATTTTTGCGTCGTGAGCGTCAGCCCCGCGCCCCACGGGCGCAACTCGAAGACGCGCTGCACCAGTCCCTTGCCGAAACTCGTCTCGCCGACCAGCAGACCGCGCCCGTGATCTTGCAACGCGCCCGCGACGATCTCCGAAGCGGAGGCCGTGTTGCGATTGACGAGCACGACGAGCGGAAAATCTTCCGCGTCGAAGTCGGTGTTCTTATAAGTCTTCGTCTGGCTATATTCGTTGCGCCCGCGCACGGAGACGACGTTCGCGCCGCGCGGCAGAAATTGGCTGGCCACTTCGATGGCTTGATCGAGCAAGCCGCCGGGATTGTTGCGCAGGTCTAACACAAGCTGGCGCATGCCCTCTTTTTGCCGCGCGCTTAATGCTTCCTGCAATTCGTCGCTCGTCGTGTGCGTGAAGCCGCCGACGAGCGCGACGTAAGCCGTGCCGGGCCGCAGCATGAAGGAGCTGCGGATCGAGGGGAGCGGCACAGTGTCGCGCTGAATCGTGTAGTAGAGCGGCGCGAGCGCACCCGCGCGCTCGACCTTGAGCGTGACGGGCGAGCCGCGATCACCGCGCACGGCCTTCGATACCTGCTCGCTCGACCAGTCGCGCGCGTTTTTGTCATCCACTTCGATAATCTTGTCGCCGTAGCGCAGACCGGCGCGTGCGGCCGGTGTGTCCTTGACGGGCGACTGCACGTAGACGCCGTCGTGATGGCGCAAGATCGTGACGCCGATGCCGTAGAACTGCGAATCCTGATCCTGTTTCAGGCGGGTGAAGTCGGCGGGCGGGAAGAAAGTCGAGTGCGGGTCGAGGGTCGAGAGCATGCCCTGTATGGCTGCTTGATTCGCCTTCTCGTAGTCAATCTCGTCGGCGTAGTTGTCCGACACGTCGTCCAGCGCTTCGCGGTAATCGCGCTCGATGTCCGCGTCCACGTCGCTACTGCGCACGCCGGGCGGCGCTTGCGCGTGCATGCGCCGGCTCACCTCGCCGCCGACTGTCGCCGCGAGCGTGATCAGGATCGCACCAAAGAATAAGCCAAATTGTCGCCCGCGTCTCAATAACTTCACCTTTCGCGCCCAACGACCGCAAACATTTGCCCGGAGAGTCAACCGCCAAATTCTAACACACCACGCGGGCGTAAAAGCAGGGACGAGTGACGAGCTAAACTTCTAAAAGGGCTTGCAACAGCGGTAGCATGCAGGCCCTTACGCAAAAGCCCCGCTGACTCATTCGATTTTGTCCGACGCTTGGCGCTCATTATTTATTGGTTATTACCTGGTGGACTTTTGCCAATTTAAGGTCTAGTTGAAAAGCAAGCGCAAGGCGGTTACGCTTCCAACCTAGTTCGTTGCGAAGAAACTTGGGAGGAACAGTACCGCCTTGCTGCCTGCGATTGTAACGGTCTTTGAAAGTTTGAGCCAAACGCTCTGCGTCGTCTTTAATGCTCCGACGGCGAATAATTTTGTGACCTTGTGTTATGGACTAATCTTGTGTTTGGGTCGCCCGCCGGTGCGGAACATGCTGCGTGCAAGTGACCGGGCGGCACCCACGCATGAGAGCAGCTAGCACCGTTTCTTTTCCCGGGCCATTTGGAACGCTGACAAGTTGAGTGAAGTGTTGCTGTGGCAGATTTTGCTACCGTTGTTTGCGGCGACGGGCGCTTTACATTTGGCGGGCAACGACACAACCTGCCGGAAGAGCGGGCGGCGCGTGGCCTATGCCGCGTGGTATCGAGACGCCGTTCATTCAAGCGGGCAGCAGGCGGTCATTCATTGCTCGCACCAGTGGGTGGTGTTGTGTTTGATCGTGTCGTGTCCGTTTGCTGCCCACAAGAAGTTACACCTGTCGGTGCTGGCTCGGTTGTATCGCAGGGAGAAGCAATGTCGGACAACCCAACGCCCATTCAAGACTCGGCCTGAGTTACTGGCACAGATGATCGGGCGGGTGCGGCAAGGGCTGCCCCCACGCGAGCTTCGGTTGTGGGCCGACGGCGCATCTGCCGCCGCGAAGATGTTGGCAAGTTTGCCGGCACACGTTACTTTCACTTCCCGGTTGCGGCGTGCTGCCGCGCTTTATGAGTTGCCGCCCGCGCGCACAGGAAAGAAAGGACGCGCGCAAGAAAAAGGCTCGCGCTGGCCCTCGTTGAAAGAGATCGCTGGCGGCGCAGTTTTCACGCGCGGGACAGTCACGCGCTAGGGCGTGACAGCGGAAGTCAGGTTGCACACGTTTGTTTGTCGGTGGTGGAAAGTGTCAAAGAAGAGACCGCTGCGCGTGGTGATCGTGCGCGACCCGCACGGCACAGAGCCGGACGATTACTTTTTCACGACTGACCTGGCTGCCGTGTCAGCGGTCGTCGTCCAAGAGTATGCTGGTCGGTGGGGCGTCGAAGAAGCGCTCCGGGAGTTGAAACAATCTTTAGGCATGGACGCGCGTGCAAAGTTGGAGCGCGGCAGCCGTGTGGCGGCAAGTCCCGTTCGTGCTGGTGGTCCAGAGCCTTGTCGTGGCGTCTTACTACAAAGCCAATAGCGAGCGCACAACGTCAGCGTTCGTTGTGCCAGCATTCGGGCGAATGCTCACGAGTTTGCGCTTCGGTTTATGGGCCGAAAGAATTAAACAAGCCTTAGCAAACGAGCAGAGTGAGACAAAAATCATGGCAGCTTTACACGCTGTATTACAAACGGCAGCCTGAGCGAAGTCCTTGACTTTTTGTCCTGTTCTGAAATGGCAAAAGTTCACCGAGTGACAAGCATGGTCATGAATAAAGCCAAGAAAAAGTTGCGTCGGGGTTTGGCCATCCCGTTCAGGCGGTCTAATGTCTGTGCGACTACGGTCATCAGCCAATTCTCCTTTGACGTGCGTTTGGTCACACACATCTAAGCGGGAATTGGCTTTTCTTGTCAAAAACTGTCCGAACTATTGACCACGATATGAAAACTAAACTTACCATTCTCTTCGCGTTAATTCTCGTATTGACCCTCGTCGGTGCTTGCAACAAAACAGGTACTACTCAGAACGTGGCGAAGTTGCGCGTCAGCATGATTCCGACCACCGATCCCGGTAAAATGTTGCGCGAAAGCCAACCGTTCATTGATTACTTACAAAAAGAGACGGGCGCGCAAGTTGAACTGACCATCCCGACGAATTACGCGGCGGTTGTCGAAGCCGTCGCCAATGATCAAGTTGACATCGCATACTTGGGCGGCTTCACATATGTGCAAGCCTCGAAACGCGCGGGCGTCAAACCGCTCGTGCAACGCGAACGCGATCAAAATTTTCACAGTCTCTTTATCACGCAACCCGGTTCGGGCATCAACACTCTCGCTGATTTGAAAGGTCACACATTCGCGTTCGGTGATGTCAATTCCACCTCCGGGCACTTGATGCCCGAATACTTTATGCGCGAAGCGAAAGTTGACCCGGATGTGATGGCGAAAGCGACTTACACGGGCGGACACGATGCGACGGCGTTGGCGGTGGCGAATAAAAAAGTTGACGCGGGCGCGCTCGATGAATCCATCTTCGAGCGCATGACGAAAGAAGGCAAACTCGATTTGCAGCAAGTCAACGTCTTTTACAAAACGCCGCCTTTTTTCGATTACGTTTGGGTCGCGCGCAAAGGTCTCGATCCGGCGTTGGCTGAAAAAGTCGCCGCCGCATTTCTCAAATTAAACGCGAATGACGCCGAACAGAAAAAAATCCTCGATCTCTTAAGCGCGACGAAGTATGTCAAAGCGAATGACGCTGATTATGAAAAACTGCGTCAAGCCGCAATCGCCGCCGGATTGTTGAAGTGATGTGCGAATCGTGGGAACATAAATTCTCGTCATCAACTTTCGCAAAATGATTTACGCGCTCGACTCTATCACCAAACATTACACGACCCGCGACGGCGTGGTGCATTCGCTCGACGGTTTATCGTTCGGCGTCAAACCGGGTGAGCGTCTGGCGATGATCGGCAAGTCCGGCGCGGGCAAAACAACGCTCTTTCGACTGCTCAATGCGACACTGCGCCCGACAAGCGGCACGATTTATTTTGACGAACGAAATGTCGGAGAATTAGCCGGACGCGATTTGCGTGCGATGCGTCGGCGCATCGGCACAATTTATCAACAGCATCATCTCGTCCCGTCGCTTTCCGTGCTTGACAACACGCTCTGCGGGCGGCTCGGTCATTGGTCGCTGTGGTGTACGCTACGAAGCACAATGCGTCCGACGAAGCATGATGCGGAAGAAGCATTGCACGCGCTTGAAGCGGTCGGACTCGCGGACAAAAGATTCGCCCGCGCCGATGAACTTTCGGGCGGGCAGCAACAACGCTTGGCGATTGCGCGCGTGTTGGTGCAAAAGCCGGATGTGATTCTCGCAGATGAACCCGTCGCCTCGCTTGATCCGACGCTCGCCGAAAATATCATCACGATGCTTGTCAAACTTGCCGACGAACAAAAGCGCACATTAGTTGTCACGCTCCACGCCGTCGAACTCGCATTGCGCCACTTCCCGCGCATCGTCGCGTTGCGCGAAGGGCGTCTCGCGTTTGACACGGAAGCAAATCGCGTCAGTCGTGACGCGCTCGAAGATTTGTACACAAACGAACGCGCATCCGCAAATGAGAAGGATTCGCCTGATGCCGCCACATGGCGCGAATTACGTTGCACTCGCTGACAAGGCGCGCGATACGCTGCCTGCCCGAAACTCGTCGCCGCACCAAATGAATGATGCAAATGCGCGACGCACAAACGGCGTGACGTGGCGGCGCGTTCTCGTCGCGTGCGTCGGCGTGTTCGTTCTCATCGCATCGTGGTATGCGGCGGAGGTTCGTCCGTCGTTGCTGCTCGAACGCGGCACACTCGAAGCCGTATCGAAGTTTGCGCGCGGAATGTTTCCGCCCGATTTCTCGCCCGCATTTCTACGCATCGTTCTCGTCGCCGTCGGACAAACTTTAGCGATTGCCGTCACCGGAACTTTTCTTTCAATCCTCATCGGACTCCCGCTCGGCATCATGGCAACGGCGACACTGTGGCGACGCGGCGTGTTGCTCGCGGGCGAACGTCATAATTTCATCACGCGGATGTTCGCCGCATTCAGTCGCGCGACACTCGCCTTGCTTGGCTTCATGCGCGCCGTTCCCGATCTCGTCTGGGGTTTGCTCTTTGTCGTCGCGGTCGGACTCGGTTCATTGCCCGGCACGCTTGCGCTGGCGATTAGTTACGGCGGCGTGTTGGGGCGCGTCTATGCGGACGTATTCGAGGAAGTTGATGCGCGCCCGCTCGAAGCTCTGCACGCGATGGGCGCGACACGCGCACAAATTCTCTTACGCGCCGTCTTACCGCAAGCCGCGCCGAGCATCACGGCTTACACGCTTTACTCGTTCGAGTGTTGTGTGCGCGCCGCTTCCGTTTTGGGGTTCGTCGGCGCGGGCGGCATCGGATATGAAATAAACATCTCGATGCGACTTTTCGAGTACGGGCAAGTGTTGACGCTGATACTCGCATTCGTCGCGCTGCTCGCGCTCAACGACGCGCTCAGCCGTCGCATCCGGCGTCGTTTGCGCGCGAACGTCTCGCGTAAGGCTTCGCTCCTGAATCGAAAGTCGGCGATAAGCGAAACGGCGCAACGTGAAAGCGTCGAAGCGGGTGCGATTGAGACGAGCGACGCGGCGATTCGTCAGACGGCGGCGGAACAGATATTTTCCGGTCAACTTGTCTTGAACAACACGCGCGGCGTTCATCAGTTCAAACATCAACTCAACTCGCGCCTCAAAACCTACACGCTAACATTCGCCGTCATTGTCGTGCTGGCGTCCAGTTTTTACGGTAGCGGTTTGACGAACGGCGCGCTCGGCGATGCGAATTTGTTTGCGCGCAGCGGGCGTTTCATCGGTGCGATGTTTCCGCCGGAGACCGACTTTGCGTTTTTGCGCTCGCTCCTTAAACCGCTCGCGCAGACCATCGGCATTTCAGTTATCGGCACGCTCATTGGCGTCACCATCGGCGCGTTGCTTGCGCTTCCCGCGACGACGACGCTCGTTCTACACGAACACGACGAAGCGGGGCGACGTTCGCGCGTCGAACAGTTCGCACGTTACGCGATCTATTTCACCGCGCGTTTAATTTTGAACGCGCTACGTTCAATTCCCGAACTCGTCTGGGTTTTGATTTGCATTCTCGCCGTCGGCTTGGGACCGTTTGCGGGAACGCTTGCGCTCGGATTGCACACGGGCGGCGTTCTCGGCAAACTCTACGCGGAGACGCTCGAAGACGTCCCTGTCAAACCGATTGAAGCGATGCGCGCGGCGGGTGCGCGCCCGTTGCAGATACTCCTCTGGGGTATCCTGCCGCAAGCGCGTCCCGTCCTTGCCAGTTACACCGTTTTGCGTTGGGAAATGAATCTGCGCGTCTCGACGATTCTCGGTCTGGTCGGCGGCGGCGGACTCGGACAGGCGATTTACAACAACATCCAACTGGGCTTTTATCCGCGCGTGTTGACGCTCATCGTGGTCATATACCTGTTGGTGATTAGCACCGATTGGGCGGGCGAAAAATTGCGCGTGAGACAGGTGAGCGTTTAGTAGAACTAAATGAATAGGAGTTACGCAGTTGGGTAAAAGAGTTTAGAGTTACGCCTTGAGGCGTGATTTTCGGCGTCGGCGGTCTCACGCCTCAAGGCGTAACTCCAAACTTAACTGTGTAACTTCTAATGGAATAAAACTTCACTGAAGAGGCATAAAGTCATGTTGAGTGAACTTTGATCTAACACAAATTCGACGGAATGAATTTCGCCGCAGCTTGCTGCGGGGTATCAGAAGAGGTTGAGTTGTTCCTCATAAAGTTGCTCGTACTGTGACGCAGTTCCTTGATTCTGGATGTATTGCTTGATGACATGCTCTGTGCTATGTTGCCCGACCGTGCTGACGAAGTAGCCATCCGTCCAGAACTCGCCGCCCCACAGTTGCTTTTTCACTTCCGGGCAACGGCGGAAGATTTCTCGCGCCGTGAGGCTCTTGATGAACTGCACGATGCGCTTTGGGCTGTAGAGCGGTACTGACTGGACGAGAAAATGAACATGATCTTGTCCGTCCCGATCTCCAAGAACGTGATCTCGTATCGCTTGGCAATCTCAAGGCACGTCGCTTTGAGTTGTTTGTCCACAGCCGTGCTGAAGACTACCCTCCGGTACTTCGCCACACAGACAATGTGGTACAGCAGTACCAAGACATTATGGCTCTTGCGGATGAGTTTGCTCACCCGCTCATTCTAGCGCAGCAAACTGCGGGGCATTGCACCCGCTGAGAGTGATTTATGCGAAATCCATTTTCCGACACGTATCAATTTCTTTTCTCAAGCTCCGTACATGGACGCTTGCCGCTTTATTTTTTCATCCTTCTCGCGCTCGCCAGTATTGTCATCGCGCTCTACAATCTCGCGCGCGATTCAACACAACGCACCGCGCCGAATGTATATATCTGGCTCGCGCGATTCTTCATCGGCTGTCTGTGGTTCGAGCAGACGTTGTGGAAACTGCCGCCGACCTTCACCGACAATCCGGACGGCATGACGGGCGGTTTACGTTTCTGGATGATGCAGATGAGTCAGTACGCCGCGTTCGGTTTGCAGCGTTCGTTCGTCAGCAATATAGTGTTTCCGCAATTCAAATTCTTCGCGTATCAAGTCTGGGCGATTGAAACTTTCATCGCGGTCTCGTTGCTGCTCGGCGTGTTCACGCGGCTCGGCGGTTTGCTCGGCGCGCTGATGGCATTTAATCTGTGGCTCGGACTTTACAACGCACCGAACGAATGGCCCTGGACATATTTCTTTCTCGTGCTGTTGATGGGCTTCTTCGTCTTCACACGCGCCGGACGCGCGCTCGGACTTGACGCGCTGATTGTGCCGCGTGAGAAAGATGAAGTGCGAACGGGGCGCGTCGCTCGTCTGTTGGCGTTGTTGGGTTGATTTGAAAAAAAATGGAGACGACAAAAATGCGTTTGACTGAAATGGTTTCGTGCGCGGGTTGAGCGGGGAAACTCGCGCCGCGCGAACTCGCTCAAGTTTTGGGCGGGCTTGAAATTCCACATAATCCGAACGTGCTGGTCGGCATTGAAACCGCCGACGATGCGGGAGTGTATCTCATCAACGACACTCTTGCGCTTGTGCAGACGGTTGATTTCTTCACGCCGATTGTTGATGACCCGTTCGATTACGGACGCATCGCCGCGCTCAATTCCATCAACGACGTGTGGGCGATGGGCGGCACGCCGTTGACCGCGCTCGCCGTGACGTGTTTTCCGAAGAAGGGTGTCGGCTTTGAAATTTTACGCGAGATTATGCGCGGCGGTCTGTCCGTGTTGACGGAAAACGGAGTCGCGCTCATCGGTGGTCACAGCGTTGACAGCGAGCAAATTATGTTCGGCTACGCGGTCACCGGAACGATTGACCCGCGTCGTATTCTCACCAACTCAAACGCGAAAATCGGTGACGCGCTCGTTCTCACAAAGCCGCTCGGCACGGGAATAATTTCAACCGGAATTAAATTTAATAAAGCGAACGATGAGGCAATCAAAGCATCGCTCGACACGATGTTACTCGCCGGACGCGAAGCCGCCACTGCGATGCAAGAGGCGGAAGCGCACGCTTGCACGGACGTGACGGGATTCGCCTTGCTCGGTCACGTGTGGGAAATGGCGCGGGCGAGCGATGTGACTTTGGAGATTGAAACGGCGCGCGTTCCCGTAATTTCCGGCGCGTTGGAATTGGCGCGAGAAAATTGCATCACAAGCGGCGACAAAACCAATCGCGCTTACGTCGGCGAAAACATTTCAATCGGCAAGGATGTTTCCGATGAACTCACGCGCGTACTGTTCGACCCGCAAACGGCGGGCGGTTTGTTGATTTCAATCGCGCCGGAACGCGCCGAAGAACTACTTGCGCGCTTGCATCAGAAATATAAACAAGCCGCCATCATCGGGCGCGTGCGAGAACGCCGCACACACGCAATCGTTTTGAAGTGAAGCGTGTTGAAATGATGCGCGACGAAAGGTTTGAAACGGGTGCGACGGCTTATGCCGATTATTTGCGAACGACGGAAGGACGTTTGCGGCTCGATCTGGCGTGGGCGAATTTGCGTGAGCTTCTCAGCGAAGCACAAGCGAATCAAGACAAGTGCGCGCTCGATGTCGGCGGCGGAACGGGCGCGCTGGCCGTTAAACTTGCGGTGGAAGATTGGCGCGTCAGTGTCGTTGACGCATCCGCCGCGATGCTCGCGCTGGCTGAAGATTCGGCGCGCGAGGCTGGTGTCGGAAAACTTATAACTTTTCAACACGCGGAAGCCGAACGCGCCGCCGAATTATTCTCGCCGCATTCATTTCAGCTCGTCGTTTGTCATAACGTGCTTGAGTATGTCGCCGACCCGTTGGCGACGGTCTGCGTGTTGAAGCAGATGCTCGCCAAAGACGGTTTGTTATCAATCGTCGCACGCAATCGCGCGGGCGAATCATTGCGCGCGGCGTTGAAGGCGCATGATCTCGCCGCCGCCGAAGCGATGTTGACGGCGGAATGGGCGACGGAATCTTTGTACGGCGGTCAGGCGCGTCTTTTCGATTATCGAAGCCTGCGAAAACTTTTGCATGAAGCGGGATTTGAAATCGTCGCTGAACGCGGCGTGCGCGTCATCGCCGATTATTTGCCGTCCGACTTTACGGCGACGGATGAAACTTACGCGCAACTGCTCGCTTTTGAGCGACGCTACGGCGCGCTTTCAGAATTTGCCGCCGTTGCCCGCTACGCGCAAATCGTCGCGCGCAAAATTTAGATTCAAAGCGTTAAGAGCGTGTCTGAAAAGTCGCGTGAGCGACGATCCGAATTTAGCCGTGTATCTCAACACACGGGATAAGACGAGCGTGATCGCGTCTCGGGGGGCGGCGGGTGTATAGGTTCGCAAAACTGGCGCACCCAGAACGCGGGGGGGCTGGGGGGCGCGTGCCCCCGGTGAATAGGCGGGCGAAATTAAGGGCAAAGCACACGC
>JANMAD010000274.1:0-12352 GCA_031359515.1 Acidobacteriota bacterium
GCCGTCATCTCGGCCGGCTTCATCTGCGCATAGTCGGGATAACTTTTTTGCAGCGCGAGAAACGCCTGCAAGTTGTCGTTGCGCCCGCGCAGCACGCGCGCCTTCGCCAGATTCAGACGCGGGCTGCGCGGCGCGTTCACCAGCACGCGATTCAATTCGTCGAGCGCGTAGTCGGTCAGCCCGACGATGTCGAGCTCGTCCGCTTTGCGTAGCGGCTGATCAACTTCGGGTCCGCTCGTTTCTTCCGCGACGGAGACGGTGTTGAGATTGGCGTTGGCGCGTGCGAGCGGCGAGTCGGGCGCGAAGTTGTTCGCTTCATTCGTGCGCGGCATGGCGTCGAGGCGACGTTTAGCGAGTGTGCCGTACCAGTTGGCGTCGTAGCGTTGCTGCATCGCTTGATAGATGGCGCGGGCTTCCGCGTTGCGCCCCGCGCGTTCGAGATCGCGCCCCGCCCAATAGCCTGCGCGCCCGCGATTGTCCGTGTTCTGCCCGGCATAGACGGCGATATGCTCAAGTAATAATTTGGCGGACTCCGGATAGTTCTTCGCCGCGTGCGCCGCCCACGCTAACTCGAACTGCGCCTGCGCGACCTCACTCGTGCCGGGCGCAGCCGCGACTGCCGCGCGGAAGAAGTTGGCCGCTTCGAGCGTCTGCTTCGCATCGCGCGCAGCGATGCCGGCGGCGACGAGAGCACGCACTCCGCGCGTGTCTTGCGGAAAAGCGCGGCGCAGTTCGTCCGCGGCGGCGCGAGCCTGCGCGTACTGCCGCGCGCGTGCATAAGTCTGCGCGAGATAGTAGAGCGCGTCTGCGCGCGTGTCGCCGGCAGATGTTGGGATAGCGTTGAAAGCAGCGACGGCTTCCGTCGTGCGCGCTGTGCCGAGATTGTATGCGGCGATGCCGTAGCGCAATTGCGCCTGTGAAGTTGCTGCGCCGGGTGACGCGGCAAACAGTTGCTTGTACGTGTCGGCCGCGTCGTTATAACGCTTCGCGCCATAGAGTTTTTCGGCGCGTGACATTAACTCTGCGGTCGTCGGCATTGGGTTGAGCAAGATGTCGGCCGGCAGATTGATCGTGATCGGTTGCGTTAACGGGGCGGCTGCGCCGGTCTGTTCCGGCGCGACGGGCGCGTAGAAGGCGATACGACGATAAGCGGCGCGTGCGCGGGTAGTGTCGCCCTGTTGCTCGTAGGCGTTGGCTGCGAGGAACAGCGCGGTTGCATCGTCGTCGTCGCTCAACTTTTTAAGCAGCGTGGGCACGGCTGCGGCTTGGCCGTCTTGCAACGCAAGTTCGGCGGCGCGCAACGTCGCTTCACGCGCGCGGATGGAGGTTGGATAATCGCGCGCGAGTTGTTCATAGGCGGCGCGGGCTTCGACACGGCGACCTACTTGCGTGAGCGCCTGCGCACGCAAGAGCAGCGCGTAATCGCCGATGTTGGTGGCGCGGGCTAATGCTCCGTCATTCAGCAAGAGGGCCGCGCCGGCGAAGTCGTTAGCAGCGAGTTTGATGCGCGCGTGCAGGAGACGCGCGAGTGCGCCGGCGTGCGTGTTTGCGTAAGCGGCTTCGAGTTGCGCGACGGACTGCTCCGGCGGCAACGCACCCGCGCGCGTTAGTGAGCGTACCCGCTCGACCGCATCCGCGGCATCGGGCTTCGTCTGCGTTGCACAACTCGCGGTGCTGAACGGCAGCGCCAACGCGCCGAGCGCGCCGATAAGTAAGAGCGACAAAACGACTGCGCGCTGAAGACGTGAATGATGACTCAATCTTTATCCCCTCTGCCTGACGTTGGGCCTGCGACCGTCTGTCTGCCGGTTAAACTAACGCGCCGTTGCATTGAGATCAAGTTGCGCCTCAAGCCCGACGGCGAACGACCGCGCTGGTTTGATGGCTGCCTGCACAACTGTCGTTCGCCGCAAAACGCGCACGCAAAATAACAGGCAGGGCCGCGGCCCTGCCTGTTGAGTTTCCTGCTTGTCGCTGTTGCTTAGACCGCGACCTGCGCGCCGGGATACTCACGGCCGAGTTTGTCGGCGTCACCTTCGGCCAGTGTGCCGACCAGTTCGTGATGAAAATAGTCGTAGCGATCCATGACGCGGGGGTCGGCGCGCTTGTCGTACATCTGGCGCGAGCGGTCGATCTCTTCGCGCAGCCGCTCGTAGAGGTCGCCGTGCGCGCGGCCGTCGCTAACTTTTTGCTCGTTGTAAAGCTTGATCTCGGAGACGAGCAGACGGGCGAACCGGCGCGCATCGTTGTGGAAGCGGCGCTCGTCTTCGCCGACTTCGATGGGCAGCGCCGCGTCCATGCCGTAGCGGCGACCGCCGCCCAATGGCGTGGCCGTCGGCGCACCTGTCGGCGCAGGCTCGCTCGTCGGCGCGGCGAAGGGCGCAATGCCACGCTCTTCGTCTTGCATTGCGCCCGCGGCAAACTCCGGCTCGGCAGTCAGCGGCGTGGTCGTCTCGACGGGACTGGCGAGCGCGGGCGATTCTTCTGCAACCTCCGGCTCCATCATGACGGGCGACGCCGGTTCGCTCTCGCCCGTCGGCGCGGCCGGCTCAGCAACCTCGGCGGATGGTTGCGGCGCAACCGGCGCGGCTTGCGCGGCGCGCGGCGCGGGGCGTTTGCTAGCCAACAATTCGACTGCCATGCCGGTGACGCGCACGAGCGCCTCTAAGGCTTCGAGATTGACGGCGTCCGGCTCAAGCGCGGCGCTGTCGGCGTAGAGGACGGCGACGGCGCGGTCGCGTGCGATGAGCGGAATGGCGACCATGCGCTGTGGCGGCTCGCCGCCGAGCTTTTGCAACAGTTCATGATCGGCGGCGTTCGCGCCGGGTGCGCCGCTCCACGTCGCGCGCGTCTGCGCCACCTGGCTCAACACGGTCTGCTCGGAGAGCGGCAGCGAAATTTCGCGCACGCCGTCGTCGCCGACCGTACCTTCCAAGCCCCGCGCCCGCCAGCCCGTCACATGTTCGTGCTTGATGACGAAGAAGGCGATGCGCGGCGCGAACGAGGCGGCGCGATTGACGAGCGCGTTGAGCACATCAGACTGCGAGCGTTGATTATCCAACTCGTCCACGGCCGCTTTCAACAACGCCATGTCGCTCGTCGCGTGGGCGCGGGCCGATTGCTGCCCGGCCTCTTCCGTCCCTTGCCCACGCGCGCGACGTAGATGTTCGGAGACGGCCACGGCGAGGGCCGTATCGGGCGTCGTATCGCTGCCGGTCAACTGTTCCGCGAGGCGCGTGAGCGCGCCATTGATCTCGTTCTGCACGCGCAGGATTTCCGCCTGCTGCCCGCTCAAACGCGCGTTGATGTGGCTTTCGATCTCAGCGCGCAAGCTCCGTTCCAACTCTTCGCTTCCTGCCACCGTTTTGCTCTCCTCCGCTACCGGGTGAATGATGTATGTAGGGGTAAGACTTAACGCAGGTCGCCGCGCCGGACGCGCGCCGTGTTGATGTGTTGGCCGCTCGGCCGCACCGACCAGCTAGTGCGGATTATGGCCGCCGCGCGCAGTCAGTGTCAAGCAACTCTTTCGGCGATGGGCGAGCCATAGTTAACGCGAAATTGTCTTATGCTCATTTGACCACGCGGTTGCATCTGACATATCGTTGCTGTGTCTTTCCCCCGGCCGCTTCCTGTTGCAATTGACTGTAGGGGCAAGCCACAAGCACAGGTGTATCTTTGTGCAGTCACAAATTGTGGACGTTGCCGCAATCGGCGTGGGCAGGATCACAAACGTTGTTCATCAAACCAGGAGACTTAACTATATGCCTAACCTCGTCCGGCTCGGCTGCGCTATCGTCGCCGCGCTCCTACTCAACATTGCCGTCGCCGTCTGGCAACCGGCGCACGCACAATCCACTACTATCGTCATCAGCGAATTTCGCACGCGGGGGCCCCTCGGCGCGAACGATGAGTTCGTCGAGTTGACTAACATCTCCGCGGCCTCCGTGGACATTTCCGGCTATACCATGCGCGGCTCAAACAACGCGGGCACGAACAGCATCCGCGCCACCGTCCCGGCCGCCACCACGCTACCGCCCGGCGGCCATTACCTGTTCGTTAACGATCAGGCGACCGGCACGAACGAGTATAGCTTGACCGCCTACGCCGCCGGCGACACGCCCTACGTGACCGGCGTCACCGACGATGGCGGCTTCGCTATCTTCGACGCTGCCGCCACTCCGGCCATTGTCGATCAGGTCGGGATGAGCGCCGGCTCCGCCTACAAAGAGGGCACGACGCTGACGCCGATGGTGGCCGATGCGGTTAGCGACTACAGTTACGTGCGCAAGCTCAACACGGGCGTCCCGCAGGATACCAACAATAATGCCAACGACTTCGTCCTCGTCGCCACCGATGGCACCGACGGCACGATCACGACCATCCTCGGTGCGCCGGGGCCGGAGAACCGCACCAGCCCCGTGCAGCGTAACGCCACGGTCAAGGCGTCGCTGATTGATCCACAGTCGGCCTCGACCGCCACGCCGAACCGCGTGCGCGACACCAGTGCGTACACGGACTTTCTCACGCCGTCCAGTCCGACCGGCACGACCCAAGGCGTCCCCAACGGGTCGTATGGCGGCGGCACGCTCTCGATCCAGCGGCGTTTCACCAACCAGACGGGCGCGCCTATCACCCGCCTGCGTTTCCGCGTCGTGGACATTACTACGCTGAACTCGCCGGGCGCGGGCGCGTCGCAGGCCGATGTCCGCTGGCTCACGTCGAACGGCACGTTGCGCGGGCCCGCCACGGTGCCGGCTGGCGTGACGCTGCTCGGCATCACCATCGAGCAGCCGCCCAGCCAGCCGTCCGGCGCGGCGCTTAACAGCAGCGGCATGATCACACTCCCCGGCGGCAGCCTCGCGCCGGGCACGTCGGTGGACGTGCAATTCCTGCTCGGCGTCGTGCAGGGCGGCTCGTTCCGCTACATCGTCAACGTCGAGGCGGTGACCGCGCCGCCCGGCCTCGCCGCCCCCGCTATAACAAAAGCGACGGGCTTAAAGGGCGCGAGTCTCACTAAACAGTAAGGCACGCTTGAAAGCTAAACCGCGCGCCCACGTCTGACGAGGTTTGCGCCAACAAACAAGAAGGGGCCGCCGTAAGTCGCATCCAACTTACGGCGGCCCCTTCTGTGTTCATCACCGGAACACCTTTTAGGACGCAAACGGTCCCGCCCATAAGCCGTTATGGTTGCCGATAGACTTCGCGCCCGTCGCTCAACTCGACCGCGAGTTTATTTTCGCTGTGCGCGAGATCGAGATGCGCCGCCGTTTCGGAGACGGCGAGGAAGCGATGCACATCGTCCACGTCGGGAAAGAGCGCGCGGGCCACGTCCCACGCGGTCGCGCCCGCTTTCGGCATGAGCGCGATGATCTCCGCTTGTCGTTCGCGGATCGCACGTAGGTAACGATTGAACAGTTCTTCAAAATCGTTGACGGGTTCGCCGTGTCCGCCATGCACGAGCGTCGGCGCAAAACTGCGCAGCCGCGCAAGGCTGACGAGATATTCGGCGAGCGAAGGGAAACGCCGCGCCGGATCAACGGGATCGGGCGACAGCACCGGGTTCGGCGTCACGCGCTTCAACACGCAATCGCCCGCGATGATCGTGCGATCCGCCTCGCGCACAAACGAGCAAGAGCCGGGCGTGTGTCCCGGCGTATGCACAACTCTCAGCGTGCCAGTCGCAAACTCAAGTTCCGTATCGTCCACCAACTCTTGATGCTCGTCGTCCTCCAACGCATCTGCGTACTGCCGCACGCCCTCATATATCTGCCGCATCGCCTCAATCTCGTCACGCGGCACACCCGCGCGCACTAATAGTTCTCGATGCTCCTCATACGCCAAACGCCCCTTGCGATGCCCCGTCTCCCAGCCATGCACCAACACCTCCGCATCCTTCGCCTCGTCGCGCACAGACTTCGCCAACCCGCAGTGATCCTCATGCGCGTGCGTCAACACGATGCGCTTGATGTCCGTAATACGAAACCGCGCCCGCCGCAGTCCTTCAAGCAAAGCTTCGCGTGCCGCTTTCGTCTTCGGCCCCGTATCGATCAACGTGACCGGGTCTTCGGCGATCAGATAGACATTGACCGGGCCGATATAGAACGGCGTGGGCAGCGAGATAGGAACGATCTTCATTTGTTCATTTGACCCGTTAGGTTATTTGTACACGTCGCGCCGGTTGCCGATCTTTAAGACCAAGATGATCAAACCGACAGCTTGAATTTCATAAATGATGCGATAGTCGCCCACACGTATGCGATAGATGTCACTTGTGCCGGACAACTTCACGACGCCGTTAGGGCGGGGCTGATTCGTGAGCGCGTCAATGTGTGGGCTGAGGCGCTGCTGGATTGACGCGGGTAATTTGCGGAATTGCCGGAGCGCAGCCGGCGCAAAGAGGATGCGATACGCCAACGCTTATGCCTCGATCTCTTGCTTGAGCCATTCCCACGGATAGACGCCCTTCTGCTTCGCCTCGTCACGCGCCCGCAACGCATCATGCAAGTCGCGCTCATCCTCTGCTGCGAGCGGCGCAGACACAGGCTCATTTACTTTCTCACCCGACGCTTGCGCGGGCCGCTTCCGCATCGGCTTTCGCTTTGGTGCGCTTTTCATGCTTCGATTGTAGCAAAGATTCAACGGCACGTTGAGCGCGTATCCTTATGAGATTGGGCAAAGAAAACTTATCCACGAACCCACACGAACTAACACGAACCAAAATATCAGAACTGTTCGTGTCGTTTCGTATGGATTCGTGGGTTATCTTTTTTCTGTCTGTGCCCCAATGGCTTAAGGACTGATTTAGGACTGATTGCGCCTGAGTCATCGAGCGCAACCGGGCAGCTTAATACACGTAACGGTTCGCTTTGATCAGCACGTCGGCTATCGCCTGCCGCGCGGCGACGGTGTTGACGGGCGTGCGCTTGACGAAGCGGCGCAGGGCCGCGAGCATCGTGCGCAACTCGTCGCCCTCGCTCATCGCGGCGAGTGTGCGTTTGGCGTTCGTCTCAATGCGATCCATCGCGTCGTGGCAGAAGACGCGCGTCATGTCCAAGTAACGCGCCGCCGCTTCCTCGCCTTGTGCGGCGGCCAATTTCTGTGCGCGCAGCACGGCCGACTCCATCGCGAAAGCGTCGGTGATGATGTCGGCGACGCCCATCAAAATCTCTTGCTGCTCGGCGAGCTTCGCCATGTACTTCTGCGCCGCCGTGCCGAGCGTCATCAACGCCACCTTCTTCGCCGCCTGCGCAAGTTTCGCTTCCGCCGCCAGCACGCCCTCTTCTTCGTCGAGACTGCCCAGCGACGGCGACAACACTTCGTCCATCAACCGCTGCGCCGCCTGTAGCAACGGCAGCTTGCCGCTCAACGCGCTCTTCATAATGCGGCCCGGAATCAACATGCGGTTGATCTCGTTCGTGCCCTCGAAGATGCGGTTGATACGCGCGTCGCGATAGGCGCGCTCGGCCGGGTAGTCGGCCGAATAACCGTAGCCGCCATAAATCTGCACCATCTCATCGGCCACGAAGTTGCAAAACTCCGACAATGCGACTTTAACAATCGAACACTCGGCCGCGTACTCCTCGATGCCGCGCAGCTTCGCCTCCGCATCCGGCGCATCGCTGACCGCGTCCTCGATCAGGCCCAACGTGCGATAGACCATCGCCTCGCCAACCCACGCCTTGATCGCCATCTCCGCCAGCTTCGCCTTGATCGCGCCGAAGGATGAAATGGGTCTGCCGAACTGATGCCGCTCGTTCGCATAACGGATCGCATCGTGCAGCATCAACTTCATCCCGCCGACGCACATCGCGCCGAGTTTGAAGCGGCCGAAGTTCAAAATATTGAACGCGATCTTCGCGCCCTTGCCGACTTCGCCCAGCAGATTCTCGACCGGCGTCGTGACATCGGACAGGATGAGCGCAGTCGTGCTAGACCCCTTGATGCCCATCTTGTGCTCTTCCGCGCCGTTCGTCAGCCCCGGCTGCCGCTCGACGATGAAGCCGCTGAACTTGTCGCCGTCCACCTTGGCGAAGATGATGAACACGTCCGCGAACCCGCCGTTCGTGATCCACATCTTCTCGCCGTTCAAGATGTAGTGCGTGCCGTCCGCGCTGAGGCGCGCCGTCGCCTTCGCCGCCATCGCGTCCGATCCCGAACCCGATTCGGTCAACGCATACGCGCTGATCAATTCGCCCGTCGCGATCTTCGGCAGATATTTTTTCTTCGCCGCTTCCGTGCCAAAGTAAATGATCGGCGTGAGACCAATCCCACTCTGCGCGCCCAAGCTCGTCGCGAACGAAGCGGAGCGGCCCAGATACTCGCCGACAATCGCGCCGCTTGTCTGATCCAGCCCCAGCCCGCCGTACTCTTCTGGAATGTTGACGCTGACCAAGCCCAACTCCGCACCTTTACGGATCAACTCGCGCGCCAACTGCCAATCATGCTGCTCCAACGCTTCGGTCGCGGGGCGCACTTCGTTATCGAGAAAGTCGCGCGTCGTGTCCGCGATCATGCGATGCTCGTCCGTGAAATCTTCGGGCGTGAAGACCTCTGCGGTCGTGCGCTCCTCGATCAGAAAACTCCCGCCCGCGATGCTCTGTTTCTCTTCGGCTACGGCTGACATAAAACTTGATCCTTTCGTTAATGTTTCGGTTGTTATCCTATCCGTTCAAAAATGCCGGCCGCGCCCATGCCGCCGCCGACGCACATCGTCACCATCGCGTAACGGCCGTTGCGCCGTTCTAGTTCGCCGAGCGCGGTCGCCGTCAACTTCGCGCCCGTGCAGCCAAGCGGATGACCGAGCGCAATCGCGCCGCCGTTCACGTTCACCTTGTCGGGGTCAAGCCCCAACGTCTTGATGACCGCGAGCGACTGCGCGGCAAACGCTTCGTTCAACTCGATCACGTCAATCTGTTCGAGCGTCAAACCGGCGATGCGCAACGCCTTCGGGATCGCAAAGACCGGCCCGATGCCCATCTCTTCCGGCGGACAACCGGCCGTCGCATAGGCAACGAAGCGTGCCAACGGTTTGAGACCCAACTCTTTCGCGCGCTCGTCCGACATGATGACCACCGCCGCCGCGCCGTCCGACATCTGCGAAGAATTGCCCGCCGTGATCGTGCCTTTCACATGGAATGCTGCCCGCAATTTCGCCAAGCCTTCGACCGACGTGTCGCGCCTAATGCCTTCATCTTGATCGAACGTGACCTCGCGCTTTTGCTTCTTGCCTTTCGCGTCCAACTCTTCCAGCGTGACGTTGAGCGGCACAATCTCATCAGCGAACTTGCCCGCGTCCTGCGCCGCCGCCGCACGCTCGTGCGAACGCGCCGCGAACTCGTCCTGTTGCTCGCGCGACACTTCATACTTGCGCGCGACGTTCTCAGTCGCCAGTCCCATGTTGAGATAAAAATCCGGGTAGTGCTCAACCAGATACGGTTTCGGCCGGATGATGTGCCCGCCCATCGGGATCATGGACATCGTTTCGAGTCCGCCCGCGACGATCACGTCCGCGCTGCCCGTCCTGATCCGATCCGCCGCGATGGCGATTGATTGCAAGCCCGACGAACAGAAACGATTGATCGTCATCGCGCTCGTCTCCACCGGCAGCCCGGCGCGAATCGCCGCCGCCCGCGCCACATTCATGCCCTGCTCCGCCTCCGGCATCGCGCAGCCCATGATCACGTCTTCCACGTCCGCCGCCTGCACACCGGCCGCACGCTTCAATGCTTCCTTGATCACGGCCGCGCCGGTCTCGTCCGGCCGCGTGAACCGCAACGTCCCCTTCGGTGCTTTGCCCACGGCCGTGCGCACGGCCGACACGATAACTGCATCTCTCATAACTTTGCCTCTAACACAATTTCAGTTTGTCTTCAGACGGCGACATTGACTTCTTCCACCGGCAACAACTCGCGCAACACGCGCGGCTCGATCTCGACAAGAAACCCGCGCTTACCGCCGTTGATATAAATCTTCGGCAACGCGAAGATCGTGCGCTCGACGTAGACCGGCAACTGCGCCCGCGTGCCGAACGGCGACGTGCCGCCGACGAGATACCCTGTGTGCTTCTGCGCCGTCGCCGGCTCACAAGGTTGCACGCTCTTCACATTCAACGTCCGCGCCAATCCCTTCGTCGAGACCTCGCGGTCGCCGTGCATCAGCACGATTAGGGGTTTGCGCGCGTCCGTCTCCAACACCAGAGTTTTCACCACTGCATGCTCGTCCACGCCCAACGCCTCAGCCGAGTGGCGCGTGCCGCCGCGCTCCTCATAATCATAAAGGTGTGGCGTGAACTCAACCTTGTTCTCGCGCAACAACCTGACGGCCGGGGTGACGGGATGATCCATAGGCCAACGTTCAATGTCTTAAGTCCAAAGTCTCATCTTCGACTTTAGACTTTGGGCATTGGACTTGCGACTAATTCCTTAACGGCTTGCCGGTCTTGAGCGTGTGGGCCATGCGCTCTTGCGTCTTGCGCTGGCCGGCCAGCGAGAGGAACGCTTCGCGCTCAAGGTCGAGCAGATGTTGTTCGGAGACGCGCGTCGGATGATCCAGATCGCCGCCGGTCAGGATGCGCGCCAACTTCTCGCCGATCACCGCGTCGTAGTCCGAGATGAAGCCGCCGCGCTTCATCTGATGGATGCCGAGTTTCAACGTGGCGAGCGCGGGATTGCCGAGCGCGAGTATGTCCGTGCGCGGCTGCGGCGCGACGTAGCCGGCACGCGCGAGCGCCAACACATCCTCTTTCGCATCGGCGATCAAACGATCCGCGTTCATCGAGATGCGATCATCCTCTGTTAAGAATTGCAGCCCGCGCGCTTCCATCGCTGAGGTAGAGACTTTGGCGAGCGCGATGGTCTCGAACACACGCTTGATGAACGGGAACGGATCAGCGTCGTCCATGCCCTGCGGAATCGCATCGAGCGCACGCAGCGTCATCTCCTTTGCGCCGCCGCCCGCCGGGATGATGCCAACGCCGACCTCGACCAAGCCGATGTAAGACTCGGCCGCCGCGCGCACGCGATCCCCATGCACGACGAACTCGCAGCCCCCGCCGATGGTCAGATTAAACGGCGCAACCACCACCGGCTTCGCCGAATAGCGCAAGCTCATCGTCGCCTGTTGAAACGCGCGCACCATCAGATCGAGGTCTTCCCAATTCTCGTCCTGCGCCTCCATCAGCATCAGCATCAGATTCGCGCCCACGCAAAAGTTCGCGCCCTGATTACCGACCACGAGACCGACGAAATTCTTTTCCACTTCGGCGAGCGCAGTCTTCAACATCTGGATCGTGTCGCCGCCAATGGCGTTCATCTTCGAGTGAAACTCAAGACACGCCACCCCATCGCCGAGATCGATTAGCGATGCGCCGGAATTCTTTTTGACGACATTTGTGCGCTCTTTAACTGACTTCAAAATGATCGTGCCGGGCGACTCGTTCACCGGCTTGTACGCCAGCGTGTCGAAGTCGAAGAAGGAGCGCGTGCCCTGCTCGTTTTTGTAGAAAGAGGTCACGCTCGCTTGCAACATGCGTTCGACGTTCGCCGGCACGGTCGCACCCTCTGCACGCATACGCGCGACCGACTTCTCGACGCCGATAGCGTCCCACGTTTCAAAGACGCCCAACTCCCAACCGAAGCCCCAACGCATCGCGCGATCCACGTCCACCACGTTGTTCGCGATCTCCGGGATACGGTTGGCCGCATAGCGCAGAGTCTTTGAGATGGTCTGCCACAAGAATGCGCCCACACGCTCCTTGCCCCACACGAGACCCTTGATCCGTTCGCCCACGTCCTCGACGTTCTTCGCCATGTCGAGCGCGGGCAATTTAACTTTCTGCGCCGGGCGATATTCGAGCGACGCATGATCGAGCGTCCAGATTTCCTGTTTCTCGCCGCCCTTCTGTTTGCGATAAAACCCGCCGCCCGTTTTCACGCCGAGCAAGCCGCGCCCGATCATCGCTTGCAAAAATTCCGGCGCGACGAACGCCTCGCGTTCCTCGTCGTCCGGCACAGCGTCGTAGAGATTTTTGGTGACGTGCATCAACACGTCGAGACCGACGATGTCGAACGTGCGGAAGGTGGCGGACTTCGGGCGACCGAGCGCCGGCCCCGTTATCTTGTCCACCTCTTCGATGCTGTAGCCGCCGTCGAGCATCGTCTTGATCGTGACGAGCGCGCCATACGTGCCGATGCGGTTGGCGATGAAGTTGGGCCGATCCTTCGCCACGACGACGCCCTTGCCGAGTCGCTGATCGAGCAAGCCCGCGACCGAGCAAGCGACTTCCGGCTTCGTCCATTCCGTGCCGATCAACTCGACCAAGTGAAGATAGCGCGGCGGGTTAAAGAAGTGCATG